>CAUWJA010000064.1:0-7387 GCA_963558905.1 uncultured Eggerthellaceae bacterium | reverse complement strand
TGTTTTCCTCTCGCCGCCGCCAGCACCCGAAACACTTGCGATTTGGCGCAGTATGCGACCCAGCGGGACGGGCGGCCGGACCGCGGGGCGGTGGCGCGGGGCCGGGCGCGATGGGCGCCCCGCCCTCCCCTACAGGACGAAGATGATGGGCACGGCGGCCATCACAATCAGGAACCGCAGGACGAAACCGCCCACCAGCACACCGGCCTCGCCGATGATGCTGAGCACCATGGCCGTGACCGAAGTCTCGACGCGCTTGGTGATGAAAACCGGCCAGCCCTCGATGCAGAACGGGATGACCAGACCGAACGCCACCAGACACAGCCAGAACAGCGGAGCGTAGCTGCCAGCCAGCAGCATGTGCACCGATTCGGCGCCGGCAGGCGTGCTGGCACCCACGATGGTCAGCATGATGAACAGCACGGTGACTTCGATGACGCACAGGATGACATGGGTCTTCTTGACAAGCCACATCTGCTCGAAGCGATGGCGGTCGAAGATCAGCCCCACCAGCGAGGTCGCAGCCAGGCCGGCGGAAAGCGCGGACACGGCGAACAGCACGGGCAGCAGCGCATTGTTCCACAGAGGATACGTCTGCACAACACCCAACAGGAAGCCGGTGTAGACAGCGACGGCCACGGACAGCACGCCGCCGACCCACACAAGCCACGCCGGAACCTTCTTCTTCAGAAGCTCCAGCACTGCGACGATCAGCACCACGGGCATGTAAGCGCTGATGAAGTACACGCCCAGCGTCATGACCGAACCCGGATTCATGACCAGGTAGGCGAAGCGCAGCGGGTTGCGGAAGCCGGCCTCGGCGTCCAGGATCAGCATGACGAGCCCGATGCCCATCAGCACGGGAGCCAGCATGCGGCCCGCGATGCGCATCTTCACGCTGTCGGGATACTTCTTCTCAACGAACGCCGCCGTTACGAACGCGCCGGCGGATGCACCTGCCAAAAACAGGTACCACGCGATCATAGGTCCCCAGACCATGGTCATCACCTCACATAGTAGATCTTGGCTTCGGTCAGGTCGGAAGCCAGCGGACGGGCATTCGTGCGCGCGATTTCGCGGGAAATCTCGCTGTCGGGGTCATCGAGGTCACCGAAAACGCGGGCCTTGGAGATGCATGTCCCCACGCACGCGGGCGGCTTTCCCGGCTCGCCGTTCTCGTAGCAGAAGCGGCATTTCTCGATCACGCCCGTCTTCTCGATCTGGATGCGGGCACCGTAGGGGCAGGCCACCATGCAGTACTTGCAGCCGATGCACTTGGTCTCGTCGACCAGCACCACGCCGTCGTCGGTGATGTAGGTGGCGTGCGTGGGGCATACGGCCTGGCACGGCGCGTCCACGCAATGCATGCACTGGGTGGGCACGGTCTCGGCGTACACGCTGGGGAATTTCCCCTGCTCGACCTCGGTATACGAGATGAACGACTCTTCGGGTTCCAGATGGTTGCGCATCTGGCAGGCCACACGGCAGGCGTAGCACCCGACGCATTTCTTGGTATTGATGAGCATTCCGTAGCGGGCCATTATTCCTCCACCTTCTTCACCGTCACGGCGGTCTCATGGCTCATGGCAGAGCCCACGCCGGGTTCCATGCGGAACGGGACGAAATCCATGATGTTGATGCCGTAGCCGTATGCACGCGTCTGATAAGGCGACGTGCCTCCGTAGTGCATGGGCAGGAACAGCACGCCGGGCTTGAGGCGTTCGGTCACACGCACATGGACCTGGGTGGTGTGCTCGGCATTGGAAACCTCCACCAGGTCGCCGTCGGCGATGCCGCGGGCTTCGGCGTCGGAAGCCGCCATCCACAGGCGCTCCAGACCGTATTCGCGCGAAATGGCATTCAGTGCGGCGACGTTCTGCGTCATGGTGTGCGAATGGATGCCCTGCTTGCCGGCGACAAGCGACAGCTCTTCGCCTTCGGGCTGCACTTCGCGGGCCGTGAACCCGATCACAGGATTCAAACCGGCAGCGCCCACCTTCTCGCTTGCGAACATGAACTTGCCTTCGGGCTGCTCGAACTTCGCGGGCACGCCGTAGGTGAATTCGGGGGTCTCAAGCTCGACCACACCCTCTTCGGAAAGGCGGTCAAGCGTCAAGCCGATGGAAGCCAGCTGCGCGTCGACCAGCTCGTCGATGGTGAAGTCGAACTTGTCTCCCACACCGCAAGCCTTCGCCAAACCGGAGAAGATCTCATCGCCCGAACGCGTCTCGGGATGGATGCGGTCGAGCACGCGCGTGCGCACCGTGCAGAAGTGCTTCTTGCCGCCCAGCATCTCGACGGGCTCAAGGCGCTCCAGGTACGTGCATTCAGGCAGCACGTAATGGGCGCACATGGCGGTCTCGCTCATGTGGACATCGATGGCCACCACCAGTTCGGCCTTGCCCAGACCCTCGCGCCACATCTTGGGCTGCGTGTAGCCTTGCGCCGCATTGGAGTTGTAGAAGATGAACGCCTTCATCGTGCCATCGAGCGCCGCCTTGAGCGCTGCCAGATTGGTGCCCATGCCGGAGGGGACCAACGGGAAGTCGGCGTCGCCCACGCGCTTGACCTGGGGCTTGGCGACTGCGGGGAACTTCACCGGATCGAGTGCGCCCAGCTTCGGCGACCCGGTCATGATGGCGCCGCCCTTCTGCCCCCATGCACCGAGAAGCGTGTTCACGGCCGCAACGGCGCGCGCGGTATCGAAGGAGTTCTTGTACAGGCAGCCGAATGCCGCATGCCACGACGGATCGATCGCACAGGCGGGTGCGGCGGCGGCAAGGTCGCGCGCAAGGGACGCGATGGTGTCGGCGGGAACGTCGCAGATGCCTTCCGCCCACTCAGGGGTGTACTCGCGGACCTGCTCGGCAAATTCCTCGAAACCCACCGAGTACTTCTCCACGAACTCGCGGTCATAGAGATCCTCGGTGATGAGCACATGCGCGATGCCCAGCAGCAGAGCCAGATCGGTACCGGGAAGGATGGGCACCCAATCGGTGGCGAAGATGCCGGTGTTGTTCAAGCGCGGATCGACGATCACGATGCGCTTTGATGCGTCGGCTGCAGCTGCGATGTTCTGCACATCGGCGGGCGTGATGCCGTCAGCGAAGCTGCGGCCGATATAGACCACCATCTTCGTATTCGCCAGATCGACCGAAAAGCTTCCTGAACCCAGAGAATGCGTGAAGCCCGCGTTCAAAGACAGGTTGCATGCGGCGCCGTGGGTATAGACGTTCGACACGCCCAGAGCGTTTGCGAAGCGGGGCCCGTAAAACGAACCCAACGGGCGCGGGTCGTGGATGTAGCATACCGACTCCGGACCGTTCGCCTCGAGGATGCCGGTGAGCTTCTCGCCGATCTCAGCGAACGCGGTATCCCAGTCGATGGGCTCGAAGCTTCCGTCGGCGGCGCGGCGCATGGGCTGCGTCAAGCGCTCATCGGAATACGCCATCTGGGCCATACCGTGGCCGCGGCCGCAGATGGTGCCCTTGGACTTGGGATGCTTCTCATTGCCCTCGATGGTCCACAGACGGCCATCGACCACAGTGGCGAACAAACCGCACTTGTTCGAGCAGCCGTTGCACATGGACGGCATGCGCTTGACTTCGGCTGCAGCGCCCTGCTCTGCGGCGTCGGCCTGCCAAGCGGCCATGGACGTGACGCCCACTGCACCCAATGCGGCGGTCGCAGCCGTCGTCTTGAGGAACGTACGGCGCGAGACATCTCCTACCATTGTCATCTTTCCCTCTCTTCCTGCCTGTTCGTTATCTGATGATCGCTCTGATCGAATCGTCGATTGCCGTCAGGCGCTGCCGCAGCAACGCGATGCCGCACCATAACGGGTCGGCCGCAGGGTCGCCTGCACGGCCGATGCATCGGGCGGCGATCCGGCTGGCACGATCCGCCAATGCGGCGTCGTAGCCGGCCAGCCAGTCGAAGTGGTCGGCGGCGATCCGGCGCGCAGCTTCGGCATTGCCCGCAGCGGAAAGCATCGCCGCAAGCTCGGCGACGAGCGCGATATGGTCGGGCATGGCGGAAAAGGCGGTCGGCACTTCGATTCCGCACTTCCCATACACGGACATGATGTGATGAGCCGCATCGCCCAGATACAACCCGCGCGCTGCCGCCATCTCCGCGGAACCCGCCGACCACTGTTTGTACAACGACTCCACCGGCAATGCGGCCAACGGCATGCCCGGCGTCAGCACCTCGGTTGCCACGGCGCGGCATGCGCGGGCAAGGAGCCCATCGCCCGACGCTTCGGCGGCACGGGCTTCATCGAGCATGCCCTCGCGGGTAAACGACGCCGCCAGCCCCGCGATGCGACTGAAGGCTTCGGCCGTTTGCGCACCGTCCGATGCGGCCATGCGCGCTTCTTCCATCCTGCATTCGACAGCGGTAAGCACCGGTTCTCCCCTTCCTTCATGCCTGCGTTGCACTGCCAACACTACGGCCAAGAGGTATAATCGCTCTCATCAGAAACTGATGATTTTCACGTTTGCCCAGATGGCAGGCGTTCATTGGGGTCAAGGGGAAATGACGGGGACATCGCAGGGACATATCGGCCGCGTGCCTGTCGCGCCGCGCTATCTCGGCCTGGGGCTGTTTTGGGCATGCCATATGCTCACCGTCCGCAGCGCAACGCTCATGCATGGATCGACGGCCTCGATATCCGCCGCCACTGTCTGCACGTTCGCATCGTTTCTCTCCACCATGACCATGCTGCTGGCCATCTCATCGAAAATCGAAAACGATGGGGCGGCCCTCGCCCACCTGCCCTGGCAGCCGTTCATCATCTCGTCGATCGCAGGTCTGGGCGGCATCATGGCAGCAGGGCTGATCCCCGATCCCCGGACAGCCATCCTGCTCGTTGCCTGCGGCGGCATCCTTGCGGGCGTAGGATTCGGGTACCTGTGGGGCAGCTGGGCGAACTGCTTCGGACGCATGCGCCCCTCGCGCGTGGCGCTCACCGTGCCGGTTTCGTTTTTCATCGCCGCCGCGCTCTACCTGGCGCTGTCCATCGCCGCCGACAACGGTTTCCTTGTCGCAGGGGCCATTGCGGCCGCATTGCCCCTGCTTTCCATGCTGTGCCTGCTCCGATGCCGCAAAGCCGATGGCTGCAACGAGCCCTTCGACACGGACCCCGTACGCACGCACCGCGCCCTCGGGTCGCTGGCCAGCCTGATCGTCGCAAGCATGATCATGTCCTGCCTCATGGGATTCATCTGGGAAATCACCATGCTCGAGCGCCAATCGGTCACCGAGGCCCATCAGCTCCCCCTCTTCGCCAATCTCATCGTCGCCGGCGCGCTGACCGTCTTCGTGGCCGTTTCGCGCCGCAGCATCGATCTTGAGCTGGCCTTCAAGGCCGTGATCCCCGTAGTGGCCGTGGTGCTGTTCGCCGTGCCCGTGCTGGGCGAATCGAACCCACTTGCACTCAATACCGCCATGACGGCGTGCTTCTGGACCATCAACATGGTGATCTGGTATTCAGTGGCCGCAGCCGCGTACGACTACAACGTCCCGGGCTTCGTGCTGGGAGGGGTCGTATTCGCGCTGGTGCTCGTCACGCGCATGCTGGGCATCGGCTTGGGCTACCTGTTCTCGCTCATCCCCAACCGGCCGGCGTTGCTGTTCGCGGGCATATCCGCAGGCACGCTCTATCTGCTCGCAATGGCCGTCTTCTTCCACCGGACACGCCGAGCGCACGCCGCCGCGGACCGGCCCGACGAGCAGCCCGCATCCGACCCCGCCGCGAAAGACCCAGCGGCCGCATTGCCCGATGAAGCCCGCGATGCGCGTCAGGCAGACGATGCCCGCGATGCGCACGAGGATGCGATCTGCGCCTTCGCACGCGACTTCAACCTCACGCGACGCGAAGCCGAGGTGCTGCCTTATCTTGCAAAAGGCCGTTCGGCGAAGGTCATCGCCGAAGCGTTGTTCGTATCCGAGCCCACCATCCGCACCCATACGCGCAACATCCTGGAAAAGGCGGATCTGCATTCCAAGCAGGAACTCATCAGCCTCATCGAACGATACTGACCCCCACGCCGGCGCACCCGACCCCATCCGGATTCGAAGATTCGCGAATTTCGCGTATTTTCATCCCCGGCACACCGGTGCGCAGAGGCATTGCGCGCGCATTAGCTCTATACTGTTCGGCATCAGTTCCAGACGGGCCGGGCGGCCCGCGCAACCACAATATGAAAGGTACTCCACATGGGCGGCTTTTTCGGAGCAACCTCGCATCGCGATGTTGTGCTCGATGTTTTCTTCGGCGTTGACTACCATTCCCACCTCGGCACCCGCCGTGCCGGTCTGGTGTTCCGCGATGAGAGCGGTTTCCAGAAGGAAATCCACTCCATCGAGAACACCCCGTTCCGTACGCGCTTCGAGGACGACCTGCCGAAATTCCACGGCATGTGCGGCATCGGCTGCATCAGCGACACCGACCCGCAGCCGCTGTTGGTGCGCTCGCATCTGGGCATGTTCGCCATCACCACCGTGGGCGTGATCAACAATGCCGACGAACTGGTGGCTGAATTCTTCGCCGCCGGCAACAAGCAGTTCATGGCCATGAGTTCCGGCAAGGTGAATTCGACAGAGCTGGTAGCCGCGTTGATCAATCAGAAAGATGATTTCGTTTCAGGCATCAAGTACGCCGACGAGCGCATCTCCGGCTCGCTTACGCTGCTCATCATGACCGAAGACGGCACCATCTACGCCTCGCGCGACCGCCTGGGCCGCCTGCCCATGCTCATCGGCAAGGACGACGACGGCTACTGCATCTCCTTCGAATCCTTCGCCTACAGCAAGCTGGGCTACGTGGACGAATACGAACTTGGGCCCGGCGAAATCGTGCGCGTCACCGCCGACGGTTACGAGACCGTGGCGCCCGCCGGCAAGGACATGAAGATCTGCGCCTTCCTTTGGGTGTACTACGGCTACCCCAACTCCAACTACGAAGGCGTGAACGTGGAGCTCATGCGCTACCGCAACGGCGCGATCATGGCCCGCGACGAAGCCGCGCGCGGTGTGCTGCCCGAGGTGGATTACGTGGCCGGCGTGCCCGACTCCGGCATTCCCCACGGCATCGGCTATTCCACGGAAAGCAAGATGCCCTTCGCGCGTCCGTTCATCAAGTACACGCCCACGTGGCCCCGTTCCTTCATGCCCAGCAACCAGGGCGTGCGCGAGCGCGTGGCGAAGATGAAGCAGATTCCCGTGCCCGAGCTCATCGACGGCAAGAGGCTTCTGTTCGTTGACGACTCCATCGTGCGCGGCACCCAGCTACACGAGACCGTGGACTTCCTGTACAACGCCGGCGCGGCAGAGGTGCACATGCGCTCCGCCTGCCCGCCCATCATGTACAGCTGCAAGTACCTGA
>CAUWJA010000063.1:0-7412 GCA_963558905.1 uncultured Eggerthellaceae bacterium | reverse complement strand
TTTGGTCAAATGGGGTGACTTGTGTGTACACACAAGTCACCCCATTTGACCAAAACTGCCATTTTCACGTACAGGCGCACGCTGCGCGAAGAGCACCGCGCCGAATCGGCGAGCCGAGCGCGCCGGCAGTCCCGACGAATCGCATCCCCGGGCGCATCAGAGCTCCGACCGCTCCGCAAGCTTGAGCGCAGCATCACCGAGCATCCCGTAAAACGATGCGGCATCGGTCATGCAGTCGTTCTTGCGGGCGTCGATCAATTCGGCCAGCTCACGGAGGTGTTCGGCCTGCGCGGCGGAGCCAGGGGCGGCATCGATCGCATGCGCCATCACGGCCGCCAAGCGCCGGCTCGCTTCGGCAAGGCGCAAAGGGCCGTAGATGGCAGGCTCCTTCTCAAGACCCGCAGCCGATGTGACCATGTAAACCAGCAGATCGAAAAGCTCGTCGTCGTCGAACGCACGCTCCCCCAGGTTGCGGCTTTCCGCGGGAACGGACATGGGTGCAGCAACCGGCGAAGCGGGCGGGGCGGGCTCAGCAACCGGCGAAGCGGGCGGGGCGGGCTCAGTGGCCGCGGATGCCGCAATGGGCCGCGTCTCCGCAAGCCCTTCGCCAGCGGACCACGCATCCCGAAACGCAATCTCATCGAAGCCCTTGCGGCGTGGAGTACGCGGCTCGCAGTCCGGATATCCCAACGAAATCAGCAGCTCCAGCTCGATGTGCTCGGGCAGCTGAAGAAGGCGGCGCACCGCAGGCTCGTTATAGGACCTGATCGCGCACGTTCCCAACCCCATGGCATGCGCGGCAAGCATGATGTTCTGGGAGGCATAGGCCGCATCGAGCTGCGCCATGGTCTCGGCGGCGAAAACCCCGCCGCGCTCGAGGGCGTAACGGCGATCGCTGCACACGGCTATGACAGCCGGCGGATTGCCGCCCATCCCGGGGCTGAAACGGTCCACAGCCCGAACCAGCTCAGGATCGGTGACCAGACCGAACTTCCAGGCTTGCACGTTGCTGCCGCTCGGCGCCATGGATGCGGCCTCGATCAAGGATCGCAACGCCTCCTCCGGCACCGGATCAGATTTGAACCTGCGGACGCTGCGGCGTCCGTTGATGGCATCCAGAAGATCCATAGGTCCATCCTTTCAGGCCAGCACCGTATCGATGGCGGCCAGATTCATCTCGACGAAGCGCGGTTTCACGCATGCGGCCACCGCAGCCTTGAGCTCGTCGGCGGAGATGCCCAACAAGCCCTCCCGCTGAGCCGCCGCCAGAAGGACCACGTTGAGCACACGCGGGCCACCTGCTGCGGCCAGAAGCGCCCGATCATCGACGATGACGGCATCGGGCACGTGCTTGCGGACGGCCGCAACCGCCGATGCGGTCGAGTAGTCGCTGCCGGCCAACGCGGCAGTCACCGGCTGGATGGCCGAAGATGCCGAAAGCAACGTTCCGTCCGGCGCCAGATACGGTAGCACACGCAGGCCCTCGGCAGGCTCGAACGCTATGACCACATGCGCCTGACCTGCAGGGATGAGGGGCGAATGCACGCGCGAGCCCGCGTCGGCCATGCGGACATGGCTGATCACGCTGCCGCCGCGCTGAGACATGCCGATGGTCTCAGCCGTACGCACATGGGCACCGCGGGCCTCGAACGCCTGGGCCAGGATCTTCGCGGCCAGCACGGTGCCCTGGCCGCCTACGCCGGTGAGCATGATGTTCAGCATGATGCGCCCCCTTCCTGAGATGCTGGAACCGGTGAAGGTGCGCAAACCGGAGCTGCGGGAGCCGAAGTCGCAGGGGTGCCCGGCGCGGCGGGCGCCTCGGGTACGGGAACGGACAGCGCGCCGAAGGGGCACACATGGGTGCACAGGCCGCAGCCCGTGCACTGCGCCGCATCGATCGCCACCTGGCCGCGTGAGCCGCTCTTCGGTCCGACGGCGGTTCGGTCGAAACCGATTGCGGGACAGCCGATCGACGTGATGCATTTGCGGCAACCAGTGCACTGCTGCGCATCGAGCTGCACCGTCGCATCCCGCTTGACCAGATTGACGCACGGCGCGCGGAACACCACGGCCGCGGGCCCTTCGAAATCAACGGCCTGCGACACGGCAGCCACGCTTTCGGCCAGGTCATGCGGGTTCGCGCCCACGATGCAGCGCACGCCCAGCGCCTGGAGCGCGGCCTCGATCGAAAGCGGCTCGGAGACCTGGCCCATGAGCGTACGGCCCGTGCCAGGATGCGGTTGGCCCCCGGTCATGGCGGTGGTGGAATTGTCCAGCACGCACACGGTGATGTCGTGGCGGTTGTACACGGCGTTCGCGACGCCCGTGAGCCCGCTTGCGAAAAACGTGGAGTCGCCCACGAACGCGAGCTGCTTGACGCCGGGCTGCACGGTGCCCAGGCCCTGGGCCATGGTGATGCCCGCGCCCATGCACAGGCAGGTGTCGACCGCATCCAGCGGCGCGGCGTTACCCAGGGTGTAGCACCCGATGTCACCCGAGAAAACCGCAGGTCGGCCGTGCAAAGCCTGCTTCGCGGCGTAGAAGGCCCCGCGGTGCGGGCAACCCGCGCACAGCACCGGCGGACGGGCGGGAAGGCCCTCGGGGACGGGGGCTGCGACGGGCGCTTCCACTCCCGCGTACTGCGCCAAGGTGCGGGCCGCGGCCAGGGCGGAAAGCTCGCCCGCGTAAGGAACGTGGCCGGTCAGTTTGCCGAGCACGCACGCCACGGGCTTGCCGGCGACGGCGCGGCGGCCCATGAGCGCCGTGAGCTCATCCTCCAGCACGTGGTCCAGCTCTTCGAAGACCAGCACCTCGTCGAGGCCGTCGACGAAGGTTTCGACCAGATCGGACGGGAACGGATACGGCGTGCCCACCTGCATGAGGCGGCACGCGGGCGCGGACTCGCCCAGCATGGCCAGCGCCTCGCGCGCATAGGCGGTCGAAACGCCGCCGCACAGAATGCCCAGGCGCGGAGCGGCAGGGTCGGCGGGCGGGGCGGAGGCGGCGGGGTCGGCTGGATCGGCGGCCGTTGCGGAAGCCGGCACGGGGGCCGGCGGGACAACGGGCACCCCGCCTTCCGCATACTCCTCGATGGGATTGAACACCGCCAAGGGGCCTTCGCTGAACTCACGCTCCATGGCCTGCAGGCGGTCACGGATCTCAAGATGGCCGCGATAGGCGCGGGCCGGGAAAATCACCCAGCGGCTATCCTTCTCGAATCCGGAAGCCGGCGCGGCCTGCGTGGATTCCGCCGTTTCGACATACGTGGACGAATGGCACACGCGCGTGGTGGGCCGCACGATCACCGGGCAACGGTGCTTTTCGGAAACCTGATAGGCCGCAGCGATCATGGCGCAACCCTGCTCTATATCGGCAGGATCGAACACGGGAATCTTGGCAAACGACGCGAACCGCCTGGTGTCCTGTTCGGTCTGGGACGAAATGGGGCCGGGATCATCGGCCACGTAGAGGACGGTACCGCCGTTGGCGCCCACATAATTGAAGCTCATCAGCGGGTCGCTGGCTACATTCAGGCCGACCTGCTTGCAGGTGAACAGCGTACGCGCGCCCGCATACGATGCACCCGCAACCACCTCGAGCGCGGCTTTCTCGTTGGTGGACCATTCCACATGCACGCCGTCCGCCGTTCCGGCAGCAACGCACCCGGCCACCGTCTCTATCACTTCGCTCGACGGGGTTCCCGGATAGCCCGCCACCACGCCGACTCCCGCTTCTAAAGCCGCATGGGCGAACGCCTCATTGCCCATCATCAGTTTCTTCATGTTCCACCTGCCCTCGATCGCGACGACGGAGCGCCGCGCAGAATCGGCCTGCATGCATGGAAACGGCTGCCGGCAAACCATGGCGGTGGTGTGCGCAGCCGCTTACAAGTCAGCGACGGTTCCGGACACGCGGCCGTTGCCGCATCGACCGGACCCGCAGTTTCGCTATGCTGCAGAGCAGAAGCCGCAGCCGCTGCGATATCGCAGCCCTGTCGTTTCCGATCATTATCACATGGAGCCGCACGGCCCACGATTGCAAAGGCGTGAAATGACCAACATCCTCGATTACCTTGCCGGCAACTTCGACACCTTCGAAGCCAGACCTTTCGGACCGGTTGACTCGCTGGTGCTGTCCGAGTTCGCCATGGTTGAGCTTGAGGACATCCTCAACGACATCGAAGGTGCTGCCGAATTGGCCGACCCCGGCCGCAAGAAGCGCTTCGGATTTCTGCCGGTCCGCGACCTTGACCTGCGCTTCTCCGATCTGCTGCGCGCTGAGCGCTTCGACGGCATGTTCACGGGCTTCGTGCCCGAGAACAGCAAGCGGCTGCTGGTCGCCCTGGCCGCAAGCCCGCGCTTCAGAGCCATGCGCATCGGATCGTATCGCGGCATCCTGGACTCCGAGCGCCACATCCAGTTCGCCGCCGTGACGCTTTCGTACAAGAACCTGTTCACCTACGTTGCCTTCCGCGGAACCGATTGCACCATCGCGGGCTGGCGCGAAGACTTCGAGATGGCATTCGAGCATCCTGTGCCTGCACAAACCGAATCGGCGCTGTTCCTTGAGCAGACGCTTGCGAAGCTGCCGAAGAATGCCGGCGAGTTCTACGTGGGCGGCCACTCGAAGGGCGGCAATCTGGCGGTGTATTCCGCCATGCATGTCCCCGAAGCGCTTGCCGACCGCATCACGCGGGTCTTCGACCACGACGGACCCGGGTTCATGCAGAAAGCGCTGCCGGAGCATTCGCCCGTGTACGCGAAGATCCACAAGACCGTGCCGCGGGAGTCGTTCGTAGGCATGCTGCTGAAATCGCCCGTAGCGCCGCACGCGGTCGAGAGCAGCGAGCGCGGGCTTATGCAGCACGACGGTTTCAGCTGGCAGATAGACGGCGGCGATTTCGTCTACGCCGAAAAGCTCACCGACGCCGCGCAGGCCGCCGATCGCGTGATGGATGCATGGCTTGAATCGTGCTCCGACGAAGAGAAGCGCGCCGTGGTCGATATGCTGTTCAAAACGCTTGAAGCGTCAGGGGCGGACAAGCTCCCCGAAATCATGGCCGACTGGAAGACCACGCTTCCGCTGATGCTGGCCGCAATCGGCGAAGCGGACGAATCGAAGAGCCTTGCCTGGAAGGCGACCATGGCCCTCTCGGATGCCGTTCGGCGCGAGCTGGGCAGAAAGCGCTCCTAGCGCAGGAAGCGGCCCGGGGCAGAGGACGCCCCTAGCGCGCTCCGCCGCCGACGCCCCCGAAGCCGCCTCCGGAGAAACCGCCGCCCCCGGAAAACCCGCCGCCGAAGCCATCGCCTGCAGAAAAACCCCCGCTCGCAGCGGAGATGGCCGCTTGGGCGGTGCGTTGGGTATTCGCCGACATCTCCGAGAACATATCGAGCGCAGCCGCACCGCCGTCGATGCCGCCGCCGGCATGCATGCCCGGACCGTACCAGTATCCTCCCATCCAGATGTTGATGGGCACGAAGGCCTCGTCTTCAACCACCTGGGGCATCCGCACGGCAAGAGCCTTCAGGGCCTCCTTCGCCACGCCGAAGATGTAGGCATACACCATCAAATCGCCCCAGACCTTCACATCGGTGGGCAGGCGCTCGTCAAGCGAGCTGAAATCCTTGAGCCAGTTGCGCAACGCCTCGCACTTCGCCTGGATTTCCGCGGCTTGCGGGCTGCGCCGGGTCATGAACGGCGCGATGACCAGCAGGGCGACACCGGCGACCAAGCCTGCGACGGCAGGAATCCAATTGAGCATGACCAGCGCGCCGGAAAAGCCTCCCGCAATGAGAAGCGCCCCGAACGTAAGAAACGCCGTCCGGTACGAATTGCCCTTCACCTCGAAAAATCCCCGGGCGTTGACCTGGGCGGTCACCAAACCCTGCCATGAAGCCATCTGGTCGACGTAGTCTTCCGGATGCGCTTCGCCATACTGCCTGATGCTGCCGAACCACAGGGAATCCCGGCCTTCCGCGAAGGTGCCGAACACCAGATCCATGGTTTCACGGTCGATGTGGTTGCCGGCGACCTTTTCCTCCCATCCGGGCAGTCGCGTCAAGTAGTAATCGCGCACCTCGCGACCGTCGGCATCCGGATAGCTTCCCGCATCGATGCGCAGCGCTCCTATATGCGACAGGTGCATGAGCGTGGCCGTGAAATCCACAGGGCTTTCGTCCCCCCATCGCCACAGGCGGCCGATGACGGCGGGGTGGTCCGCCGGGCTTGGGATGTCGCGCCAATACTGCCCCGTGAACTGCGGCTTGTGCTCCCGGCCATGGCGACGGAACATGACAAGCGCCCAGGCCACCACGCCGACGGCGAGCACGGCGAAGCCGATGGCCACAGCAAGCGAAACCGCACGTTCCCGATTGGCGGCATCGGCCAGTTCGGCCTCCTGCGCCAAAATGCCCTCGAGCGCGGGCCGCCCATGGATGTTCTCACCGTCAGCGGGCAGGGCCGTCAACCACGATACGGGAAAGACCGCGCGGACTTCGGCGTAGTCGCCGGCGGAAACGGACGGGATCTCCATCGACACCCCGTCTGCGGACACGGCAAGCGAACCATCGAGCGGACCGTGCGCCCAGGCGCGCAGCGCGGACTCCTGGACGGCGGCATCCGATGCCGAACCTGCGGCTCCGGCGGCCGAGGCGGCAGGGAACACCACATCGACAGTCACGTTATCGCTGTCAACCGCCCATCCGTGGCCGATGAACTGCCAATAGAGTTCGGCGGTATCCGACCATACCTGAACCATGCCGTCTATGCGATACGACAACGACATCTCGACGCTGGCGTTATCGTAATCGAAGAACGCGTAAACCGTGGAGCGGCTCTCATCGAAAGAGTATGCGTCCATGCCCGGCCCGCCGGCTTCGCGCCAAGCTGTCTCGAACGGAACCTCCGGTACGGCAACCGGATCAGGAGATGCATCTTCCGCCAAGTCGTATTCGCTGTATGCCATGCTTTCGATCGAAAGCTGCGCGCCGTCGGGCAAGTCGTCGAACGTCCACCACACCGCAGTGAACGAACCGTCGAAATCGACTGTCCGATGCTCGGTCACGCAGAGCGATCCGTCCTCAATGACGACCGCCTCTATGCGGACCGTCGGACAGCTGTCTGAGTTCGCGAAGGCAGGCGCCGGCTGCATGGATGCCGCCATGGCAGCCACAGCCAACGCGATGGCCGCCGTCGCCAGCACGCGCGCGAACGCCGATCGCATGCCGAAACCCGTTTGTGAAGTGTTCGTAGCCGTGCGCATAGTAACTCCTTGCATTACGCACCCATCAACGGTATCATACCCCTCGCACTGTTTTTGGAGAGCTGACCGAGAGGCCGAAGGTGCTCGCCTGCTAAGCGGGTATACCCCAAAAGGGTATCTGGGGTTCGAATCCCCAGCTCTCCGCCAGTCG
>CAUWJA010000062.1:0-7441 GCA_963558905.1 uncultured Eggerthellaceae bacterium | reverse complement strand
AGCGGATCGGTTACGCAGCGTGAAGACGGTCCAGTCTGGCTGCCGCACTCCCAAATCGCCGAAATCACCGACAAAGTCACCTTATCGATGACGAAACGGGCATTTTTCGCGCGAAATGCCAACCGGCGATCAGAAACGAGCGAGCTCGCGCTCGAGGGCGCGACGCTTCTCTTCATAATCCGCCGGATACCGCCCCACGCGAAGCCCCATCATGCGCCGCATGTCTTTCGCTATCGAATCCAGAGTCGCAGGGCTGGATATGTCCACCTCGGACACATGGATCGCAGTCCACCCGAGATGACGCAACGCATGATCGCGCTCGATGTCGCGGACCCTGCTTTTGGGATCGTTATGATGTTTTCGACTCGAATACTCCACGTCGATGTTGAACTCCGGCCAGCAAAGATCAGCCCGAAAATGCCCACGGGCGGCGATTCCGGATGCTGTGCCATCGGCATCGATGCGACGATTCATCACAGGAATGCCCAAGCCGCGCCCTCCAAGCCAAAGAGGAAGCCCCAGCATGAGCGCCAATTTGGATTCCTGGACCGACGCCGACCCCTCAGCGAGAAATCGGACGATGTTCCGGTTACGGAGAACAGAGGCACCCTTTATCCTGAGCCGTTTCGAAATAAACGTCTCGAGCCGCCGTGCTGAAAGAACCGGACCTGTCTGAGGGCACGGGCAAAACGACGTACGCGACGTCGAATAACTGCCCGCAGCCTCCATGGCCAGCATGAGCGTGGAGATGTCGCTGCAACGAATCGTCGCCTGCACGAACGCCAGCTCGGGGCTTGCCAGATAAATGCCCCTATCCGCCTGGATGAACAACGGCCACCTGAACGCATGGGCGCCTCGATGCAGCTTGAACCCGTCGCAAAACGTCCGTGTCCACCCTTCGCCCACCATGCAATGGATGAAACCTGGCGAGCCGGCACCGAACGGCGCGAAGAACGATGAAGAAGATGCTGCAATCAGATCCGCAATGACTCCGGCTGCTTCGGGGTAACAGGGAACATGGGAGGCGAAGCCCGGAGGAAGGGGCCTGCGACGGCAATCAGCAAGCTCCGGTCGGCAGCGGATGATGCGCATGGCGGTTTCGCCTGCAAAGACAATCTGCATCGAAGCTCCTTCCCCTCGAATTCGCCGCATCATACCAAAAGGAGCTTGCGCAACGGCCCTGGCGTTCTTGCCGCATTGCACGGAAAACCGCAGATGAATCCATCGAAATCGCGCGCCGATCCTGCCAGATCCCCAACCGGGAAGACATTCGCATCCACCCGCAAGGGCCGCGATCACGCGCCGAACCCGCTGGGAGTCCGCGCTGAATCCGCCGGGAATCCGCACAGAACCTGCCCGATGCCTCGCGCAGCGCATGGAAACCCGTTGACTCGATTCGCCTGCGGACGTATCATGCGCATGGGGAAAGTCCCGGGACTCCGGGCAATCATCTGCACGAACCAGGTCTTATCAGGGGATAAGGCTTGGATTTTTGCGTTCTATGCCACGATGATTGTCAAGGAGGCGTTTCATGGCTCAGGAAGATATCTTCGACCTGTCCCCGGACGAAGGGTATGACAGCTTCAATCCGCTTGCCGACTTCAACCCCGATGAACAAGACTTCGACGCACCGCTCGAAAGCGGCATCATCCGCGCCGATCCGCGCGAATTCCCCACTATGGAAGCGCTCGCCCAGACCAGCGAAGAACTTGCCGCCCAGCCTGCGCGCGTCCGCATCGCAACGCTGCTCGACAACATGAAGCCATCCCGCAGACTGCTCATCTCCGTGATGGCTCGCTGCGAAGAGCCCGTCTCGAATTCCGAAGCGATCCGCTATATCGGCGAGTTCCAGGAAAACGAGAAGAGCATCTTCTCCCCCGATACCATCCTGCATCATCTGCATCGCGCCGGCGCCTTGGAGCGCCTGACCGAAGACGGCGCGTTCTACGAGGACCTCGATCTTGAGCCCGAAACCGTGGTGGTGGACGGCGTGGCGTATCTGGAGCCGAAAACGCCGCCTGAGATCTTCTGGCACACCACTGCCGAAGGGTCGGAAGTCGTCGAGGGCAACCGCCCGGCAGAACGGCTCGAGGCGCTCTTCGAAAACGAGCCCGCATACCATCATATCTACCGCATCGTTCTCGAACATGCGAAAAGCGACGCAGGCGCGCTCGAAAAAACCCTCGCGCCCCTGGTCAACGACGACCCCGCACTCCAGAAGCCCCGCATGTACGTCCCGCGATTCATAGACAGGCTAGCCGAAAACGACGCCATTGCCTGGCGTGTCGGCGCATGGCGCATCACCGAGCTGGGCGAGCGGGCACTCGCAGAGCTCGAAGAAACCACCGAATGATCAGGCACCGGCCCACCCTGCGCACGGCCGCACGTCAACCCGACGAAGGATGGGCACCGCATCGCGATACCGGCAAACCCCGACGCAAGGATGGATGAAATGACCGACAACATCGAAATCAACTCAGAAGAACAGCAGGCGGCGGACTTCAGGAAGGACCTTGCGGACCTGTGCGACCAGCGGGCTGCGAACTACGGGTTCTTAGCGCGGATGTATCGAGTGGAAGCCGACGCTGAGCTGCTGGACTCCCTGCGCGCCATGCGGTTCCCGGCATCAACCGGCAATGCCACCGCCGATTCCGGCTACCGCCTCCTGACCTCTTACCTGGGAAAAGTCTGGGATAACACGGTCACGGAACTGGCTGTCGACTACGTCAAAACCTTCATCGGGAACACCAACGAGCTCGATGGAGCGGCGTTCCCGTTCGAATCCGTCTACACATCCGAGAAACGTCTGCTCATGCAGGAAGCGCGCGATGAGGTTCTGGCCATCTACCGCGCCTACGGACTCGACAAATCCCTGACATGGAAAGAAGGCGAAGACCACATCGCGTTGGAGCTCGAGTTCATGAAGATCCTCTCGCAGCGAACCGCCGAAGCCTTGCGCGCCGACGATGAGGACAGTGCGTTCACCCTGCTCATGACGCAGAAGAATTTCCTCGGCGACCACCTGGGGGCATGGGCTCCCATGCTGACCGTCGATATGCGCCACTTCGCCAGAACAGACTTCTACAAGGGACTGGCCGACATCACGGATGGATTCCTGGAAGCCGACGGAGAGCTTTTGGACGACCTGCTCTCTGAAAACGGGTCGGAATCCGCCTAGCATCGCCGCATGCCTGCGGGCAGAACCTTGCCGGCGTGCGGCTCGGCGCCGAGCATGGCCGGCGCACACGCGGTGCATGAAGCAAGCGCACAGGAATCAAACCGACCGGGCAGTGCCGGCAGGCACCCCGGAGAAACGAGGGGAACATGGCAGAGAGCACCGAAAAACGAGAACCGGACCGCACCTATGCGGGCATGACGCGCCGAACCCTATGCATCGGCGCCGGCGGAGCAGCTCTGGCGCTGGGGCTGGGGACGCTCAAGCTGGTCGACTCTTCGGCGGTCATCCGACCGCCGGGAGCCCAGGATGAAGACCATCTTCTGGCGAACTGCATCCGATGCGAGAAATGCGTCGAGGCATGCCCTCGCCACATCATCGTGCCCACGCATCTCGAAGACGGCATCGTGGGCATGCGCACGCCCACGCTGGACTTCAGCGCGAATTGGTGCGACTGGTGCGCCGAGGCAAACAACGGTGTGCCCCTCTGTTCGCAGGTCTGCCCCACGCAGGCCATCGACAAGACACACGGATCGACTCCGGACAACACCGTCATCGGCGTGGCCGAGATCAACACGGATTGGTGTCTGGCCTGGCGCTTCAAAGGATGCCGCTTCTGCTTCGACGCCTGTGAATACGACGCCATCGAGTTCGACGAAAACGACATGCCCCACGTTCACGGTGACCGGTGCAACGGCTGCGGGGCATGCTACACCGCATGCGTCTCGCTCAAGGAAGGCTCCATCCTGGCCGATATGACCGATCGGGCCATCGTCATCAAGCCCATCAGCGAACTCGACCCGGACAACCTCGCCGCTCTGAACACGCCAACCGCCGATTCCGCATCGCGCTAAGGAGGGATAGCCATGAAATCGAAACGCCTTCGCATCATCATCCCCTTGGCGATCCTCGCCTTGGCGGGAGTCGCATTCGCAATCTACGCCCCTATCGGCAACCTGTCCTCTTTCGGATGGAAGGACATCTCGCTGATCTGCCCCTTGGGCGCCCTGGGAACCATGCTCGCAAGCAAGACCATGATTCCGCGCGCGGTCATCTCCCTCGTCATCGCAATCGCGGCCATCATCATCCTGGGCCGCGCCTTCTGCGCCTGGATCTGCCCGGTGCCCGTCGTGTCCAACCTGCGCAACATCTTCAAGAAGAAAGGCGAGGCGAAGTCCGAGCCTGACGCCGGAGAAGATGCGCCCGTCGCCTTGACGGACAAGGACCTGGCCGACCTCAAACGCTGCACGCGCGGATGCGGCAGCTGCGCCGGAAAGAAGAGCCTGGATTCCCGCCATATGGTTCTCGGCGGTGCGCTTCTTTCCACGGCCGTCTTCGGGTTCCCGGTGTTCTGCCTGGTCTGCCCCATAGGCCTGGCGTTCGCCACGGTGTTCCTGATCATCCTCCTGTTCAGCGCAGGCGATGTGAGCTGGACCGTTGTTGCGGTTCCCGCTCTTCTGGCGGTGGAAGTCATATTCTTCCGCAAATGGTGCTCCCATGTCTGCCCCCTCTCGGCTTTCATGAGCCTGATCTCCAAAGCCAACCGCACCTTCGTTCCCGCCATCGACGATACCGCCTGCCTGGAGACGACCACCGGTGCGCACTGCAGCCGTTGTGCGCAGGTCTGCACGCAGAAGATCAATCCGCGCCATCCCGAGCTCGGGTCCGACTTCTGCGAATGCACCAAATGCCGCGATTGCGTGGAAGCCTGCCCCGCAAACGCCATCAAGCTCTCCGCGCTGCCGAAGAAACGCGATGGACGCATTGTCTTGGCAGGCACCGACGGCGTATGCGGCGAAGCATCGCTTGCATCCGGCAAGGCGGAAGACGCTTCGGCGGATAAGTGACGCACATGCTGCCGGAAACCCGCCCCAGGCGGGTTTCCGGATGGAAGCGACCCGTTGCACGGGAAACAGGTTGGGGACGGGTCGCTTCCATCCGGAATGGCACCGGAACGCCTTCAGTCACGATGCGGCAGCGACGATGGCCGCTTTGCATGCGAAAGGAACCAGACCATGGAGCCGAACACTCTGAGCGCGGAGACCGTGACACTGTGCACGGGAATCGAGAAGACCGGCAAGACGGCCGAGCTCATCGCCTGTGCACTCCGTCTCATCGAAGACGGCGCCGACGCATGCGACCTGCTCGTCTTCGCTGCTTCGCCCGATACCGCGATATCGCTTCGCAACAGGCTTGCCGCCGCATCCGGATCCCTTGCCGGAATCCGCGTCACCGCTGCCCGCGGCTTCGCTTTGGACGTGCTGAGCGCTCCTGAAGTCGAAGCGTCGACCGGGCGCAAGGCGCGCATGCTGACCCGCTTCGAGGAGAGCTTTCTGGCGGAAGACCTCAGGACACGCGGGATGCCGCCCAAGCGCATCGCCTCTATGATGGGGTTTTTCCGCAAGGGTCTCAGCGAACTTGCCGACTGCCGGCCATCTTGGCTGCAAAGCCACGAGGAGCATGACCTGTACGCCCTGCTCTCAAGCCGCCTCAAAGCCTACGGAGCCTACCTTGAACCCGAGCTTTCCGGCGCCGCCTTCCACGCGCTTTGCGCAAACCGCGATGCGCTGCAGAGGATGAGCGCGCGCCACGTGCTCGTCGACGATTACCACCTGCTCAGCAGGGCATCCCAGCATCTGGCCTGCCTCGTGGCGCAGCGGACGCTTTTCATCACGTCCAATCCGGAAGGCGGATGCGAGGCATTCGACTCCTATCCGCATGCCGAAGGTGCCGCCGAGCTGCGGGAATGCGCGCCGCAGGCCTGCGTCATAGAGCTTGGGAGCAGCCGGTTGCCCTTAGCACAGCAACACGCCCTTTCCGGTCTCAGCGAACTTGCGCAGCGGGCCGCACGCGTAGCCGCAGGATATGCCGATGAGACGCGCCGCCGCACCGGCGCGCAGGCAGGCGCCGAAGATGAAGCGGCGCAGCACGCTGCAGCGACGGAACAACGTGTGGGGGAAACCGTCTGCCGCATGCCCGAAGACGAGTTCACCGCCATAGGAGCATGGGCTGCAGACCTGAGGGCGAAGGGGTCGGCTCCGGACGAACTTGCCGTCGTGGCTCCGAACAGCACTTGGGCCCGCAACATCGCAGCCGCACTTGCCGCCGAGGGCATACCATCGGAATCGGCTTGGAGCGCAGGACCCATCGGGGGCGACATACGCTATGCCGACCTGTCGCAAGCCGCCCAGTTCGTCACCCTGCTCACGCTTGCCGCGAACCCCGACGATGCCGCTTCGCTGCGCGCATGGTGCGGCTTCGGTGAATACCTGACCTGCCGGTCCATCTTCGCCGAGATGATGGATGCCTGCGAAAAGGAGGGGATTGCGCTTTGCGCGATGCTGACCGACGCAGCCTCCTGCCCTGAGCGCATGGCCGCATTCACCTATGGATCCGAAGCAGAGCATATCCTGGGCCGCATCGAACTGCTCAAGCGTGCCCGGGCCGATCTGGAAGGACGCCGCGGCAGCGATCTGGTCGATGCACTCATCCGATGGACGGCCGAATCCTGCAACACGCCGGCAGTGCTCCCCCGGCCCGTTGCCGGCCTGCTGACCCACGTCGCCGACGAAGACGATGCTCGGTCGCTTGCCGCGAAGGTGCGTCGGAGCATGGACTTCCCGTGCCTTCCCCGCAGCGGCGCAGTGGCCATCGTCAATGCAGAGCGCGCCGCCGCCCTGGACGTGCGGCACACGGCGATCGCGGGCATGGTCAACGGGTTCGCCCCCGCGCACGTTTGCTTCGACCGCACGAAAGCCGGACCCCGGAAGGCGGCGCGCATGATAGCCGCCGATGCACGCCGCTATCGCGCCGCTGCAGCATCGGGGACCGAGAGCACGGAGCTGTTCCGCTGCGCATCCATGAGGGGAACCGATGCCCGGATGCACGGCGTGCTGGTCGAGCGCTACTTCATAGACCGCGGCATGCGCTGCGCCCGCCTTTCGCGCAGCATCATCGCCGATGCCATGCTGGGCGCACCCATCGAGCTCGATAGCTGATTCTGCGCACGGTGCATCTCGCCACCCGAGGCAAGCGGCCGCAAGCCCGCTGATCGGGACGCAGATGCAGACAAGGCCCCTTGCGGGGGCGACTCACCATCTGCACTAGGGGGTTGGGGGAAGTGAGTCGACCCTGCATGGGGCCTTTCCGTTCGGGGCCGGTACCGTCGCCGGCCCCGAACCTTCTTCCTGCGCGATTGCGCCGGGGACGGCGAACCCGTAGGCCCGCCGCCCCAAAGCTCCATCAGTAGAAGTTGAAGATGGAGAT
>CAUWJA010000061.1:0-7445 GCA_963558905.1 uncultured Eggerthellaceae bacterium | reverse complement strand
GCTTCAAGCCGATTTCGCGACCCTGGCTGACGGCATCGACCATAAGCGTATTACCAGGACCCTGGCATGCTCCGATTGCATACACTTCAGGAGCAAAATCCTTGAGCTGGTCATACAGGTTCAGACCTTTGCCAGGAGACTTGAAGACCAGGATGCTGTCGGCCTTCATGTACTTCTCTTCGCCATTTTCGACATAGGAGATGCCGTGCTTATCGATGGACTTGTACTGGACACCGGTCTTGACCTCGATGCCGTTCTCGTCCAGATACTTAAGCGAGCGGCTGCGGTAGCGCGGAGGCAGACCCTCGCCGACCGTATCGAGGTCTTCGAGGATGGTTACATTCTTACCACGCTTATGCAGGAAGATCGCACCCTGAACACCCTCAATCTGACCGCCCAGAACGACACAGTTCTTGCCGATGCCGGGGAGCGCAATCTGAGAGAGCTTGTTGATGGCAGTGGGACCGAACAGCTTCAACGGCTTCTCAGCCAAACGAGTGAGCTGAGGGACGGTGGAGACAATACCCAGATCGATGCCGGGAATATCAGGAGTACCATACACGCCACCAGTGGCCACGACAATAGCATCAGGAGCCATCTGGCGGACGAGTTCAGGGGTGACCTCGGTTTTCGTTTTGATAGTCAAACCAGGGGTCTTCTTCGCCTGGCCGGTCAGCCAATCGATCAATGCGGGAACGTTCTCGCATACGGTGCCCTTGACCATGGTTGCAAGATTGAGCTCGAGGGCCAGCAGCGATTCCTTTTCGCACAGGGTGACCTCGTGTCCGCGCTCTGCGGCGACACGGGCTGCCTCTAGACCGGCGGCGCCGGCACCAACGACCAGAACCTTCTTCTTGACCGCAGCGGGCTTGGATACCAGCTCGGTTTCACGCAGGAATGCAGGGTTGACGCGGCAGCGACGCTTCACGCGTTCGTTCATGCGCAGCTGATCGCAGGTTGAGCAGTGGTTGCAGCGGCGGATGTCCTCGGGGCGTCCTTCTGCGATCTTGTTCGGCATATCGGGATCGGCCCACAGGGCGCGTGCGAACTGGGCAAGGTCGACCATGCCCTTCTCCAGAGCGGATTCAGCCTTTTCGGGCGTCGCGAAACCGACACCGAACACAGGCACATTCACGGCCTTCTTGATGGCTTCAGCAGGAGGAACGACAAGGCCTTCAGCATCCAGACGGGGCAGGAACTGCTTCATATCCTCATCGGGCTTGGGATACATCCAGTAGTCAACGGCGAACTGCATGGGCACAGGACCGTAGCCATAACCGGTGACGCTGATATAGTCGGCGCCGGCAGCCTCGTAGCACTTCGCAATCTCGACGCCTTCTTCAATGGTGATCGCGTCGGGATGGCCGAACTCCTGACCGTTGGTGCGGACGCCGACGATGAAGTCTTCGCCGCAGCGTTCTTTCACACCGCGGATGATTTCGCACTGCAGGCGCGTACGATTCTCGATGCTCTGGCAACCGTACTTGTCGTCGCGGTGGTTCCATACGCGGGAAGCGAAGGAGAGCAGGAAGTAGCCGTTGGCGGCATGGACTTCGATGCCGTCCAGGCCTGCCTTCTTGGCACGCTCAGCAGCGGCGAAGTAACGCTCTTTCCACTCATCGATTTCCTCAAGGGACAGACCGCGGGTGGGATGGCAATACGGCGCAGGGCTGGGCAATTCCTCTTCGGTCAGCGTAGAGGAGCACCATGCACCCCCGATTGTCTTGATTGCGGCGCCATTCTGAAAAATCTGGGCAATCAATTCACAACCGTGGGCATGGCAGGCGTCGGCGAGCTTGGCCAGTCCGGGGATGAAACGATCGTCGTACAGGCCGCCTACAGGATAGGTTTCAACCGTGTACACGCCGCCGGCATTGTCATCGATAAGCATCTTGGGATCGTCAGAGATCATACCTCCCAAAATGATTGCAGCCGCTCCGCCCTTGGCCATGGCTTCATCAAGCCCGATGATGACATCGTTGCATTCTTGATACGGGCCCCAAGACATGGCAGACGAAGGAGCCTTGACCATACGGTTCCTCCATTCATGGGTGCCAACCTTGATGGGTTCAAGAAGCTTGTCATAAGATCCCATTGTCTATCCCCTCACTCACTTCTCTTACTCCGGTGTTTCCACCGGCTTTTACACTCTCGGCATCAGCCGAAACTACTACACGCTTATTTATTCTCATGGAGAATCCGGGAACGGGAAAGAAGGCACTCCAAAGTGCGCTTCTTACCTTTAAGTGAGATGGTTCCGTATTCAATCGGCGGGCTCTGCCGGTCTCACATCGAAGATGCAGCTATACCGCCGTTAACTGATTTCAGGCGGCGACGAAAACCCATCACCGCCTTGCGGATTCCGCGCGCGACCCCTCCGATTCGACGCGTGGAAATCTACCCGAGCGACTGAAACGGCGTCATAAGATACGCCTCTTTGCGTGATATGCGCCGTTCTTTCCAATGGCACTTGAATCGCAACCGACGATTCTCTTCCGTATGCTTCGCTATGTCGGTATCTGTATGATGCGGCCGATCCCCGCATCCCTCAAGAAGGCACTTCAAAGTTAGCTCCCATCAGCCAATGGAAGCACCCTTTCACCGGCTGTCATGAAACCTTACTTTTGAGTGAGTAATTGCCACTTTGCAGCAAGTTTCCTATTGTTTCTATTGATTTGCGACCGATCGAATATCAGATAAAGTATCGCGCATTCATCGTATATTGGAGTACCGTTTCATGGGAGATCTTTCCGGCGCCATTTCTCAGATGGCCATTCTGATCATCATTGCCTGCATGGGTTTCGTTTCGGCGAAAGTCGGCTACATCGATGCTGACATGCGTACGAAGCTCACTAAAATCCTCGTCAATATCACGCTGCCCTGCATGATCGTCATCTCTGCGAACGACCTTGATGCGGCCGCGGTTCAAGATTCCATCCCTATGGCATTTCTTCTTGCCGCCATCCAATTTTTCCTATTGTTGATATGCGGATGGCTTTGCAACATCATCTTGCGTGTTCCCAGAAACGAAAGGGCGCTCTACTTGTTCATGGCCACATGCACGAACAGCGCATTCATCGGCCTTCCGATCATCTCCTCCCTTTACGGCGGGGAGACAGTGCTCTTTGCAAGCATCTTCGTCATGGTGCTCGCGTTTTTCATGTACAGCGTGGGTTTCGCGATTCTGGCAGGGCGCGGGCCCATCGCCGACTCCAGTCAGCAGCGGTCGGTTTTTTCGACATGTTGGCTGACCATCAAGGCCCTGCCATGGAAATCCATCGCCAACCCGTCCATGCTCTCGTGCGCGCTGGCCATCGCCATGCTCCTGATCGGATTCAAGGTGCCATCGGTTCTTGCAGATGCAATGAGCACGATGGGTGCCGTAACATCCCCCATTGCAATGATGTTGGTGGGTTCGATCGTCGCAGATGCGGACATCAGCAGCATGGTCAAAGAGCCTCGTATGTATCCGTTCATTCTGATACGTCAGCTCATTGTTCCCATCGGGTTGCTTTTCGGCCTGCGTGCGCTGGGCATAAGCGAACCTTTGGTTGTCGTCTTCGTGATCATGTTCGCCATGCCGATAGGCTCGATGGTCTCCGCGTTTGCAGAGCAGTTCGGGCGTGACTCCCTGCTCGCGGCCAAGGGAACGGTTCTTTCGACAACCGCTTCGTTCCTCATCGTCCCCATCCTTGTGGCGATCATGACGATACCCTAAGGCAAACCGCTCTATGCAGACTCAAGCTGACAGGCGGATGGTATCAATAGATATCCCCGTCCAGGGATTCGTTTTGAGTACCCCCCCCCGCGAGTATTGCTCGGAAAAACCTTTCATGTACCACAAGATGCAATCGCCGCCGCCTGGACGATCATCTTGCACCTCGGGATGCCCGTACATTGTGAAATCATCTTTCCGGACACCCTTCGACCTGAGGATGACATCATCGGCAAACTCCCCGTAAACAGAGCCCCAATCTCTGAGAAACGCTAGCACATTGGCAAAACTAGCACCTTTCTTCGTCAGAGCGTAATCTACGCGGAGAGGTTTGGTTTCGATGACTATGCGCTCAACGACACCGGCTTCTTCTAGTTTCCCCAAATGCTGAATGAACATCTTATGGGAAAGATCATACGGAATAGCTTTTCTCAAAGCGCTGTATCCAGCACGCTTCCCAGGCATGGTATCGAGATACCAAACGATATACGGTTCCCATTTCCCCTTCAGCAGCGACATCGTATAACCCAGGGGGCATGATGTGAAATCACCAGACTTTTCAAGCATGAAATACCTCCTTGCTAGCCTTCAATCATAGCAGAGAACCAATGGAATCCCAAACCGGCAGCTCTGGGCATAGATTCAGACCGTATAGGAACTTGAGAATATGCAGCAGACGACTATTTCAAAGCCTGATATTCAATTTTACGAAACGTGTGCGGTATTCACCAAAACGAACGCCTCGCACCGAAGCCATGCTTGGCCGAAGGCTCTTCTTCATAGATGCTTCCCTCACGCCAACCGAATCGTCAACCTGTACTGGTCCTGCATTTTGATCGAGATGAAAAAAATCGGACCCGGATTATCCGGGTCCGATTTAGGATATGCGATATCCGCAAGCGAGGGTTACTCGGCAGCAGCTTCGGTCTCTTCGACTTCTTCCGCAGCAGCCTCGACAGCCTCTTCGGCTGCGGGCTCTTCGGCAACCTTGGCCTCGCCGACCAGGATGGTCAGGTGAGCTTTGATGTCGCGGTAAGCAGCGATGACAACCTGATGCTCGCCAGCGGTCTTGATGGCGCGATGCAGCTCGATGCGCTTCTTGTCGACATCGATGCCAAGTTCAGCCTTGATCGCATCGGCGATCATTGCGCTGGTGACAGAGCCGAACAACTGGCCCTCTTCGCCAACCTTCGCGGCAACGAAAACGGTCTTGGCCTCAAGGGAAGCCTTGAATGCTTCCGCATCAGCGATACGGGTTGCCTCGCGCTTGGCGATGTTGCCCTTGCGCTGCTCCAGCTGCTTGATGTTGCCCTTGGTTGCAAGGACGGCCATCTTGTTGGGGCCCAGATAGTTGTTGAAGAAACCGGGTGCAACTTCGACGATATCGCCTTCGCCGCCCTTGCCCTTCAATTCGGTAAGCAGGATAACTTTCATCGTATACCTCCTAGCGGCTACGACGATCGCCACGGCCGCTCACTGCAGGAACAGCGTAAGGCATGAGAGCCATCTCGCGGGCGTTCTTGATGGCGGTAGCGACGTCTGCCTGATGCTGGACGCAAGCGCCAGTCACACGACGAGGCTTGATTTTGCCACGGTCGGTCATGTATTTGCGCAGCATGGCCGTATCTTTGTAGTCGACATACTCAGTCTGCTCTTTGCAGAACTGGCAGAACTTACGGCGCGGCTGCTTGGTGTATTCAGCCATTTGATTCCTCTTTCAGATATTCAGCAATTCATCGATAATCGGATGGTTCCTAGAACGGAATGTCCTCATCGTAGACGGACGTGTCCACGGCGGGCATAGCCGAAGCATTGCGCGATTCATTCATGGAAGCCGGCGAATAGGATGAGCCACCCATGTAGCCACCATTGCCGTTGCCTCCATCACGGCTGGACAAGAACTCGATCTCATCCACAACCACTTCAATCTTGCTGCGCTTCTGGCCTTCACGTTCCCATTGTGACCAACGGAGCTTGCCTTCGATGGCCACTTTGGAACCTTTGCTCAGGAAACGAGAGACGCTTTCAGCGCGAGCTCCGAACATGGTGCAATCAATGAAATTCGGATAATCTTCCCATTCGCCGGTCTGCTGATTCTTACGGCGGTCATTGACTGCGACGCCGAAGCCAAGAACAGGGAATCCCGTTGCAGTGGAACGCAGTTCGGGGTCACGGGTCAGATTGCCGGAAATGATCACTTTGTTGATGCTCATGTCTTCCTCGTTTCTTGAAGTCGGAGGCTTATCGCCTCGCACGTCGAAAGACCGTATTAGTCACGGTCAGCACGACGGACAATCTTGTGGCGAACCACCGCACCGGTGATGCGCAGCACACGATCCAATTCTGCGATGCTTGCGGGATCTGCATGGAAATCGATCAGGGTGTACTCACCCTCGGTCAGACCTGCGACCTCATAGGCCAGCTTGCGCTTGCCCCAATCTTCGACGTTGTCGATAACGCCATTGCTCTCGGCAACGGTGGTTTCGATACGCTTCATAACTGCCAAACGGGTTTCGTCGTCGATCGTAGGCGCGACAAAGAACAACAATTCATAAGCCTTCATTATGTCACCTCCTCTGGACTTACGGCCCCGGGACGCATGAAGGCATCTGCCCGGGACAGGAAACTTCCCTATAATACCAGGTCTGAATCTTCATTGAAAGATATATTTTCTCCCACGCCATGCCTTCACATCTCATACACGAAGCATAGCAGGTCGGCCTTGCCGATTTACCTCGGCGTTCTTCCTGGGATCATTCCGCACTTTCACCCATTGCGCTTTGCTTCCTTACCGATTTCTCTCCTTTCCCCTTTCCATGCAAGCATCGCCGCCTATGGCCGTTTCTCAACAATCCCCTATCTCATGCAAGCAATCCTTTCCAGCTACCCTATACTCTTCATCAAGAAATGCTGCGCTGGAATCAGCGCATTCGGATGTCATCGCGCATACTGCGCAGATCGGAGTCACCATGGCTGACCGTAACGTCGAAAGCGATATTCTGGGAGTTCCCAAAATCGATGAGAATCTTGAGATTCTGATGCTCCAGGCAATAGATGATGCTCAGAAAAGACTCGAGGTGGGAGCAGAGATCATCCCCACCACCTCTTTGATCATGGGGGATAAAGTCCTCATCGAAAACCATGTCGGTACCACCGAAGAATGCTTCGCATCAGCTGAAAACACTGTTGCCGGCGCCCGTGGATCGATTGCCTACGCATTCTGCTACGACGGGTACATCGACACCGACGCAGGTCAGAAAGACGCCATCATCTGCGAAGGCGGCGTCCCCGGCGCTGAAGACGGAGTTGCTCTTGGGTTGATCTACACCATCGGAGAGGATGGGTCGTATTCTTTCGAGGAAGATGTCTGCTACATTGCCGCGGCACCCAACTTCCTCGCCACGGCCGAACCTGTCAATCCCATCATCGATGATGAGGATGACGACGAGAAATAGATATCCCGCCCAACGCTTCTGCCCGATTCGAAAGATTCGGGCTTTTTTATTCTCCTGCATCGCCCAGAATCGGCATGCAGATCATTTCCTCAGCATGGATGCTGGCTGTATCGAAGCACAAAAAAACGCCCCCTTTCAGGAGCGCATTCATTCAGATGGCGGAGGAGGAGGGATTCGAACCCTCGTTACCCGGGTTGCGGGTAAAACGGTTTTCGAGACCGCCGCATTCAACCACTCTGCCACCCCTCCGTAAAGGTGACGCCGCCCCATTCGGG
>CAUWJA010000060.1:0-7493 GCA_963558905.1 uncultured Eggerthellaceae bacterium | reverse complement strand
AAGCATTATTTCCATTGTTTTGAAAAATATCGGCGCGAATTTCCAATCCGGCAAACGACCATCCGGGTATTTCCGCAGCCCATCCCGCCGATCCTCGATATCCCGAGCACCTAAATCGTGATACACTTCAATGACGCACGAATCCGTGCACTCCCGAGAGAATAGGTTGAACTTGAAGGTTCGAAAACACATCTGTTGTTCTTAGCCTTCCGCTTTGCGCCCCGGCGTCAGCGGAAGTGCCGCTACGCATGAGGGGAAGTTATGTTCTATCTGTCCAACATGCTGGGTCAACCTGTGCTTGACTCCACAGGTGAGAAACTCGGCGTTGTCAGCGACCTGGCCATTTCCACAGGGGAAGTGTTCCCGCGCATCACGTCACTGGCATTCAAGGGACCCGGCCGCACGCCGTTCATGATCTCCTGGCGCAAATACGTCGGCGATTTCGACGAAGACCAGGTTGTCCTCAACACCGAAGCCCACAACATCCGCTTCAGCTACCTGCAGCCCGACGAGGTTCTTCTTGCGCGCGATTTGCTCGACCAGCAGATCGTTGACACGCAAGGCATGAAAATCGTGCGCGTGAACGACCTCAAGCTCTCGCCTTCCGGCACGCAGCTTCGCCTGCTCGGCGCCGAAGTGGGCGTCCGGGGCATCCTGCGCGGCTTGCACCCCGTCATCGAACGCGCCGTGGTGTCCATCGCCAAAGCCTTCCGCCACAAAATCGACGAGAAGATCATCGCGTGGAACTACATGGACCTGCTCGATCGCGACCTCTCCAAGGTGCAGCTGTCCGTCACGCACAAACGACTCGATGAACTGCATCCCGCAGACGTGGCCGACATCCTCGAGCAGCTCGACCCCAAGCAGCGCGCCGAGGTCTTCAAGCACCTGGATGAATCCCGCACAGCCGAGGTCATCGCCGAACTCGAAGACGAATACCAGGCCGAAGCCCTTGACGACCTGGATGAATCCCAAGCATCCGGCCTGCTCCGCCAGATGGATCCCGACGATGCGGCCGACATCATCCGAGACCTCCCCTACGAAAAGGCCGAAACCCTGCTGCGCCTGATGGGCGTTGAGGACGCCCGTGAGGTCCGCAGCCTGCTCGGCTACAAGGAGAACACCGCCGGCGGCATGATGACCACCCAATTCGTCGCAGGAAGCGAAAACGACACGGTCGGAGACACCATCGAGGTTCTCCGGGGTCTGGACGAAGACTTCCCCACCGTGCATTACGTCTACGTGCTCGAAGAGGATACGGAGAAGCTGGTGGGCGTGCTGTCCATGCGCACCCTGGTCATCGCGCACAACAGCGACACCCTGGGAAGCGTCATGTACACGGACGTGATCAGCGTCGGCCCCGACGAACATGAAGACGATGTCGTTGCCGACATCTCGAAATACGACCTTCTGGCCATGCCGGTCGTCGACGAGGCGAGCTGCCTGCTGGGCCTGGTCACCGTCGACGACGCACTCGACGTCATCGAGGAGAGCACCGAAAGCGAAAAGACCACCAACCTGTGGCTCAAAGTCTGCGGCATCGGCGTCGGGGCGGTTGCATTCCTTGCCCTGTACACGTTCGTCCTGCTCACTGTGGTGGGAGTGATCTAGATGGTCGCAGGCAAGATCAAATCACCCGGAACACAGCCCGAAAGCGCCGAAGAGACGCAGCTTGCCACCGAAGAGGCCCCCAAGCGCACATCGAAGGTCTGGTTCATCCTTGCCGCCATGGGCCCCGGCATCGTGAGCGCCATGGCGGGAAACGACGCAGGCGGCATTTCGACGTACTCGACCGCCGGCGCCGATTTCGGCTACGCAACCCTGTGGTCCATCCCCGTCATGTGCATCCTGCTCATCGTGGTCCAGATGACCGCCGCCCGCATGGGCGCCGTCACCGGCAAAGGATTCGCCGCGCTGATCCGCGAGAATTTCGGCATCCGGCTCGCCGCGCTCGCCATGTGCGCGCTGCTCGTGGGCAACGTGGCCACGACATTCAGCGAATTCGCGGGCATCGCCTCGGGTATGGAGCTGTTCGGCATCTCGAAATACGTTTCCGTGCCCATCGCTGCGCTCATCGTTTGGGCGCTGGTCGTGAAGGGCAGCTATAAAAGCGTCGAGAAGATTTTCCTGGCCATCTCGCTCGTATTCCTCACATATGTCGTTGCGGCCTTTCTTGCCGGGCCGAACTGGGGAGCCGTTGCGCAGAGCACATTCGTCCCGCAGGTGTCCGGCAACGTGCACTTCATCTCCGTCATCATCGCCATGATAGGCACCACCATCGCCCCTTGGATGATGTTCTACACGCAGAGCAATGTCGTGGACAAGGGCGTGGGCGACTCCGATGACGAGCTGCTGTCGCAGAAAATCGACACGGTTTCGGGATCGATGGTCGCATGCCTTGTCGCCTGGTTCATCATCGTGACCACGGGCACCGTCTTGTTCCCCCAGGGCATCTCCGTCGAAAGCGCAGCAGACGCCGCCAACGCGCTTGCTCCCGTTGCAGGCCAGTATGCGCAGATCCTCTTCGCCGCCGGCCTGGTTGCCGCCTCTTTCCTAGCCGCATGTGTGCTGCCCTTGACCACCGCGTTCGTCATCTGCGAGGCATTCGGATGGGAGGCATCGCTGGACGCCACCTGGAAGGAAGCCCCTACATTCAAGGGCATCTTCACCGGCGTGATTGTGCTATCCGCGCTGGTCATCCTGGTTCCCAATCTGAATCTGATGACCATCATGCTGACAACGCAGTTCATCAACGGCCTCATCCTACCTGTGCTGCTGGTATTCATGGCGCTCATCTCGTCGGATAAACGCATCATGGGCAAACATGCATCAGGGCCGGTGGGAAAGATCCTCATCTGGACTACGGTCGTCATTGTTTCAGTCCTCACGATCGCACTCTTGGTCATGCAGGCACTGGGCATGTAGGACATGGTCGGGCGCATGCCCGCAGGCGCCTTAGCCGTTTTCAGGAATACGGTCCGGATACAAACGTCTGGCGCCGCACAAGCCCTCCACACCCCGCCGCTACAATGTCACCCATGGATATCACAACTCAGAAACAACAGGCTCGCGCTCGCGCCTTGGCGCAACGGGATGCCATTTCATCCGACGAGAAAGCCGCCAAATCTTCTGCCATCTGCGATTCGCTCTCGAAATCGCTCGATGCCGCAATCGACGACGGAATCATGCTCGGTGGCAGCAAAGATGCCGAAAAACCCTTCACCGTAGCAGTGTATTCGGCTTTTCAGAATGAGGTCCGCCTGGACCCGTTCATCCGGTATGCCTATTCGCGGGGATGCTGCGTGGCGTTTCCCTGCATGAATCGCGAACCGATCGACGGGCTTTCCATGGTCATGCGAAGCGTCGACAACCAATCGTTCGAAACATGCGCCGTGCCCTTCGTCTCATCTCCCATCGAGGCGTTCGAGCCCGACGAAGAGTGCATCTGCGACTATCCCCTCATCGACCCTAAGTCCATCGACATGCTGATCGTCCCCATGGTCGCTTTCGATGCCGAAGGCATGCGTTTGGGCTACGGCGGCGGAAATTACGACTCCTTCATGCCCCGTCTTGCCAAACACGCAAAGGTCATCGGCGTGGCTTTCGCCGAGCAGCAGATAGAAGCCGTTCCGTTCGATTACCACGACCGCAGAATAGGCAAGATCATCACCGCTTAGCCGCGAGCCCCTCTGCCCGGTCTGGCTCTTCCATCCAGCCGCTTCAGTGCCGCCGACAGCGCGGCAGCCGCTAGCGCCAGACTGGCCATGGCGACCATGACGGGCACCAGACCCATCGCATCACCCAGCAGCCCCAGCAGCGGTTCGACCGCCCCGCCCGCGCACACAGCCACTCCATAGGAAAGACCTGAAGCCATCCCCAGGTGACGCGGCACATATTCCATCCCCAAAGCAACTGCCGACGGATAGAACACATTCAACGTCACAGCCAAAACCATGGTCAGCGCAACTGCAACGGCAATGTAGCCGTTGAATGCGAAAACGGCTATGCCCACAGCAGCGGCGACATACGATGCGGTCATGAGCTTGATTGTGCCAACGCGCTCGCCGATGCGCCCTGACATCACCGTCGCACACGCGCTCGCCAAAGCGAAGAGCGATATCGCGGCCGAACTCATCGCTTCGCCCTGTCCGAGCGCCGCCACCAGGAACAGCGGGATGAACGCCATGAGCCCGTAGTCAAGAATCGAGCGGATGGACAGCACGCCCATGATCGCTGCGAACAGCCCCCAATGCTCTGCGGCATCGCTTTCGCCTTCGGCCGAAGCGGCCGAGCCAAGCGCCTTGAACCGCCCGTTGAATGCCAGAAGCACAATCGAGCACACCGTTGCCGGCACAACGAACACCGCTGTTCCGGGCAATCCGAACGCCGTGAGGAAGATTGCGCAGAGGATGGGCCCCACGAAGAAACCGATGTTGCCGCCGACGGCGAAAATGCTCATGCCGTTGCCTTTATGAGAGCCTGCGGCAAGATTGGAAAGACGCCCTCCCTCGGGATGGAACATTGCAACCCCGATGCCGCTCACCGTAGCCGACGCGAGCACCCAGCCGTACCCATCAACATATCCGATTCCGGCCATGCCGAGCCCTGCCAGGAGCACGCCCAACGCCATGAACCAGGGTGCAGGATGCTTGTCCCCCAGCCAGCCGAAGAGCGGCTGGATCACAGCAGATGCCATGTTGGCGACAAGCACGAGCATGGTCGCCTCAAAGTACGAATACCCGCTGCCGACCACCAGAAACGGCAAGATAGCGGACAGCGCACCTTGGTTGATGTCTGAGCAGATATGCCCGAACATCGTAAGGTAATTCGCCAGCTTGTCGCCGGATTCGCTCTTTTCCCCATTGGCTTTCGGCGCCATCAGCCATCTCCCTGTCCGCCCTGCTCCATACAACCTTCGCAGCATACACCAAACGACGGCTCTCGCGATTCGGTTCGGGCAGAATCGGCATGGCTCGTTTCCTCATCCCGCACCCCTGGTTCGCTCGCAGGTGTACAATCATGATTGCCTGGGGCGTATGCCGCGAGCATACGTTCCTCAGGTTCTTTTGCGGAAGGAGAAGGATGGATCCGTTTGCCGCGCTGCAAATCCTTGCTCGAACACATGGCCTCTGGTCCGAGTTCAACGTCGACACCATTGCGAAACCTCGCCTTTTCGCCGGCAAACGTCAGCGGCTTGCCGCCAGCTCCGCGAGGGAGGTCTTAGCCGCACTTGAAGCGCTTGGCCTTGACGCGCGCTTTCTTGCTGCCGGACAACGTGATTATCTTCTCGGTGCATCGGCTTTCATAGACGCCCAAATCGACTACCAAGCCCCAACGCCGTCAACGTCTTCTCCTGATAATGCTTCCGATATCGCACAGGCCGGCAAATGCCTGCCTTCCTGTTATCGGACGCCTGCCGTGCGCGAGAGATTCCATGAACTGAGCGTCGCCGACGATCGCAAAAAGAAAGGCCCTCGCCTTTGGCTGGACTTCGAGACACTTGAACGCATGGCCGATCCGGCATACGACCAGCTTTGGCGAACCGACCTCTCCCAGCGGGCGCATTATCTGCGCGCGCAGAATTGCCTCATGCAGGCGTTGGGAACCTGCTCATTCAATCCGCTCGAGGTCGTCGCATTCAACCGCTCGCAAGCTGCATGGTCGGATGCCCATGATTGCCAATGGATCAAAGACCATCCCCTTCCCCATCTTACCCAGACGCTCGCATCGCTTTGCCAGTCTGAAAACGGAGATCTGGCGAACGTCACGAAGGACTTCATCGTGTCGTGGACGGCGTATCAAAGCGAAGTGCAGCAGGTTTACAGCCTCTGGAAAGGGTGGAAAGGCCCTCGAGCCCACCGAATCGCAGAGCACGACTTCGGTTTGGATATGCTGGCTTCCTACGCGCGCCTCTTCGAATACTGCGGGCGCATAGAACAATCCGTCATGCAGGCGAACGAGGTCATTGCGGCATTCAACCGCATCTCCGGCAGTTATCGGCACCCTTCGGCTTTCGGAAACGCGTTTTCCTTCACCCTCGACCCCGTATCACCCCAAGAGCACGAGCGACGCTCAATCCAAAGCGAAGCAGCACGCTCGAAGACGGGCAATCGGTCTCCTGAATGGCTTTCCTCGAACCGCAATCCGCACATCGAGGATGAGCCATACCATGCCATCGGCACCTTGGATGATTATTTCCAGAACAGATGGCGTTATTCGTCCGACTTCTTCGATACAACACCGCCATGGGAGCGCAGTTCGTACCCCACGGACCACGACTCGAGAAGGTAGCGATCGTCCGTCTTGCAGCTTCGACCTTCCCTACTTCGCGCTCTTCTAATTCGACGGCACGAGCCCCGAGAAGGCTGACAACGTGGTGCCAGGGGTGTCCGTCTCAACGACGCGTCCCGTTGAGAGCATCCGCTTCCGGCAGAATCCCGCTTCTGACAGCTTTATTGCAACGAGCGACAGCACGACCTTGTAATCCAAAGCCTCTTTCAAATTAGAGAACGAGATTCCCAGGCTTTTGAACAGCTGCTCTTCGAAGGAATCAGCGAGCTCGAATGCGCCCGCAAGCGGCCACGGAGTCTGAAATGCCTGGAGCCAAGCGCAGGCGCATTGGACTGCCGCATGAATCACCAACAACCTTAGAATAAGATCCGCAGACAAACATCTTCCTGGGTCATTCCGCTATCACGACGATACGAAGCGAACCTCTCTGCGAAATCTTTTGTATCCATGGGCTCTCCTATCTTTAAGCCGCTGCATCCCCTTTCGTATCTCAATTATCGCGACCCGCATCACCTGCAACAAGCGAGCCATAATCCGTTTTTTGCCAGCAAAGTCAACCATAAGTTGACTTTGCCATCTAACACTCTTCCCATCCAAAGCGAGAATGCATCCAAAGGAGATGTTGTCCGTATGCACGGACAGGCGCCGGACGTCGCCCGTGATGATTTGCTGAAATGACTAAAAGGTTTTAGGAGGTTAGAGTATAATGATTCTCTAATGCGGGTATCGCCAAGTGGTAAGGCATCAGCTTCCCAAGCTGACATTCGCGGGTTCGAGTCCCGTTACCCGCTCCATCGTTTATTCGGCTGCGCCCTCGCGCAGCTTTTTTCTTTTCACGGCCATTCGTGAATCAAATGCGCGATGGCTTTTCACACGGCAATTGCGCAGCTCTAACTGATGGCCCTTCGAACTGGGCTTATGCAACACCTCAATAATTCGGCGCGATGGCGAGTCGCCAGCGTGGCCGCATATGAATCATCTGCGCGCTCAGCAGACCGCACTTGCTTCATATCTGACCACGAACCTGGGATTTCTGCATGAGAGGCCGTTCAGATGAGACGAACGGTCCGAAGCAATTCGCGCCACTGCCGTTCGTCCGCACCGCTTCAGCGCACATCGCATTCGCAGCACGTATCACCTGGGGCGTAAATCAAAACCACCCGTGATAACGGGTGGTTTGCTCTTAGGGTGTAACCCAAGGG
>CAUWJA010000059.1:0-7495 GCA_963558905.1 uncultured Eggerthellaceae bacterium | reverse complement strand
TGGGTATGTGGAGGGCTACTACAACGATGAGGCGCTCATGGCGAACGCCCACCAGAAGGCCGGCACCACGTGCCTGGAGTGCCATGAGGCCAAGCTCGACGAGCAGATCGCCGAGGGCATCGCGTGGGTGCGCGGCGACTTCGAAGTGGATGAGAACGGCATGATCGCCACGGTGGGCGTGACGGCCGACTCCAAGATGTGCGCCACGCCTGAGTGCCACGACTTCAGCGAAGTCATCGCTGCGACTGAGGATTGGGGCGGGCAGGCCGGGGTCAATCCCCACACCTCCCATCAGGGCACGGCCATCGACTGCAGCAACTGCCACGGTGCGCATGGCCATTCCAACATGTATTGCAACACCTGCCACGACTACGAAGTGCCGGAAGGCTGGTCCTCTCCGGCCCGGAACGCATAAGGGGGAGTTATGGGATACGCAGATGAAACCCGGTTTCATGCAGTGCGCCAAGGCGCGGCTGCCGTTGCCACGGCCTGCACCGTTTCGGTGCTGGCGCTGGGCATGACCGGATGCGGGGCGTCGTTTGAAGGCAGCGGTTCCAAGGATGCTGCCAGCGCTGAGCAGCTGGCGTTGCGAACCGATGATCCGTGGGCTGCGCAGGTAGCAGCCGATCCTGCGGCGCGTCCGGCTGTCGCATACCGCGACGGCGTTTACACGGGTGCGGGCACGGGTATGGATGGGCTGATCACGGTCACCTTGCTCATCGATGGCGGCCGCATCACCTGCATCGAAGTGACGCAGGAGGGCGAAACCCAGAGCGTCGGCGGTTTCGAGGCCATCCGCGACGGCAAATACGCGGCAATGATCGACGCCGCCCAAGGCTCGGACATCGATGCGGTCAGCGGGGCCACCATCACCACGGCAGGTGTCAAGATGGCCGTGGACGATGCCCTCGCGCAGGCCGAAGACGAAGCAGCCGAAACATCGGCCGATTCCGGCTCCGTTGAAGCCGATCAGGCAACGCGATAAGGGGGATACCATGAGCGATATCAACAATCATACACCGCTCTCAAGGCGGGGATTCATCATGGGGGCCGCAGCGGCAGCGTGTGCGACCGTGGCCGCGGGTGCGGCTCCCGCCTTCGCCGCCGATGCGAAGATCGGCAGCTGGGCGGCTGACGGCAGCCACGATGTCGAACTGCCCGAAAGCAGCAAGACCAACGCATCTTCCGCGGACGGCACCTACCGCGAGCACAATTCCGCGGCGTTCCCGGCAGACGATGCCACTCCCATTCCTCCCCGTGCCGTGCCTTCGGTCTGGGATTACGAGTGCGAAGTCTGCGTCGTGGGAGCGGGCGGCGGCGGCTTGAACGCGGCTGCGCGAGCGGCCGAGCTGGGCGCGAAGGTCATCTGCGTGGAGTCCATGGGCCTGCACGGCGGCAATGCGCAGTCCGCCGGCATGTGCGGCATTCTGGGAGGTTCCAAGATGCAGGACGCCAAGCAGTTCGCCATGCCGAGCTTCCCTTTCGATCCGCAGAAACTCACCGATTGGGCCATGGACGAGTACCACTACGCGGCCGATTCCAAGCTCATCTACAAGATCGCCGAGCAGGGCGGCCCCAGTCTTGACTGGATGGCCGAGTGCGGCGTGCAATGGCGTTTGGGCGAAGTGCCCGTGTATGTGGCACCGAAGAACGCAACGTTGGACCATCATGTCCTCAAGATGAAGGACGCCACCGATGCCATGTTCGCCTACGGGCAGCGCAAGGGCGTGGAGTACCTGTTCCAGTGCCCGGCCTGCGCGCTCGTGCAGGACGAGACGGGCCGCATCGTGGGCATCGTGGCCAAGCGGGACTTCCAAGATGAGGTCTATATCCACGCGACGCACGGGGTCATCCTGACGGCGGGCGGATTCTGCAACAACAAGGCGCTGCTCGAGCGCTACATCCCCACAGCGGCCATGGGTTGCGCCTCCAGCTATCTGGTGGGCGGCGAGCGCGGCGAGTGCTTCCGCATGGGTCTGGGCGTTGGCGCCGACGTGTCCGGCTTCAACAGCTCCGCGAGCTTCGACGGAGGCGTGGATTGGCAGGCGGAAGGCGGGCAGTGGGCGCGTTTCCTCTATGACGGCATGACCCAGCTCTCGCGCCAGCCGTGGCTGACCATCGACCGCTGCGGCAATCGTCTGCGCTACATGGATTCCCGTGTGGGCGAAGACGGCGCGAACGCCATCTATGCGTTGGGTGATTTGGCCACCATCCAGATGACCGTGCCCGGGCATCGCAGCTACATCATCTTCGACGCGAACTACGAGGACCATCTGGCGGGCTTCGCCCAGGAGCATTGCCGCAAGCTGATCACGCCTGATCTGGAGCAGATCGACAAGGTGCCCGAACATTACCGCGACTGGCACCACGGCGTGCAGGATGCCATCGATGCCGACGTGCTCAAGCGCCGCGATACGCTGGAGGAGCTTGAAGCCGATCTGGGCTTCGAGCCCGGCGTGCTGGTCGAGGCCGTGGAGAAGTGGAACGCGTGCTGCGATGCAGGCGAAGACGACTTCATGTATCCCATGCCTCCCGAGTGGCTGCATGCCATCACCGAGCCGCCGTTCTACGGATGCCGCATCGGCGGCAACCTGTACGGCACCAAGGCCGGGCTTCTGATCAATGACAGGATGCAGGTCATGGACACCCGCGGCCGCGTCATCCCTGGTCTGTATGCGGGCTGGCATACCGCAGGAGGCGCGTGCGGTGAGAACAGCTACATCGGCGACCCGATTCTAGGTTCGCTCATGGGCGACGTGGGCCTGGCGTTCTGCGGTGGATACCTGTGCGGAACGTCGGTCATCGAGCATGAATTCGAAGGCGCATAAGCGTCTGTGGAAAAGGAGATGGATATGAAATCTCAGTTGAAGGAAATGGCGCGGCCCTATGGGGCGCTGTTCGCAATCGCGCTCGTGGTGGCGCTGATTGCGCGTGCGGCCCTTGCCGTTGCTGCGGCCACGGGCGCGCTTGCGTTCGACTACATCTCGGTTGCGGGCGTCCCCGTGCTCGATATCGTGTGTTCGATCCTGACCGGCTCGGCGTTCGTGGCGTTCATGTTCGCCGCTTCGCTTGCGTTGGGCATTTCGCTGGCGGGCGTGGCGCTGCAGGGACTGCTGTATGCGCGCGGCCGTGGCGGGGCGGGGCGTCCGGCTGCCGCATTTCTGTGGGGATGGGCGACGGCGCTGGTGGCTTTGGCGTGCCTGGTCATCGTTGTGCTGGGCATCTTGAGCGGCGTCCAGGTGGGTTCGATGAGCTCGAAGCTGCCGGGAACCCCTGCGCTGATTGCGGGCGTCGTCGTGTTCGCTGCATTTCTGGGTACGTTGCTGGCGGCTGCTTCGTGCGTCGTGCGGGCATGCATCGCCAAGGCACGCGCCAAGCGCAGCGAGTGCGCTCTGTATTTGAATCTCGTGGTCGCTGCTGCGATATGCGGCATCGTGGTCGCCGGCTTGACCGTGGGCACTGTGGCCGCCATCAATGTGACTCCGCTTGACGCCGCCTGCGCCGGCGTGTGGTTCGCGGTCGACATCGCTGCGAACCTGGCCATCATGTTCACGGCCGACCGCATGGCCGCCAAGGCTGAGAAGCTTGCGGAGGCTGCCGAGTAGCGGGCGGCTTCGTAGGCCGGCGCAGGTCTCATTTTGATTGCGTCGGGCGACCGCCCGGCGCAATCCGGCCCGATCGTAGCATTTCGCAAGTCTTTCGGGCCGAAGCCCCCCGTTTCGATGCCGTCTGCATGAATGGGCAAAGAAAACCGCAGGTCAGGAATTCCTTGGCCTGCGGTTTTCGTTTTCGGCTCGTTGAGTGAACCCGAAAGACTTCCCATTCGGTGCCATTTCGCTGATTTGCGCAGGCGGCGTAATGATGTAGTTCTGCTAGGCGGCGCCATAGGGAGCCGGTGCAGCGGCGACTGGCAGCGTTTCTCCTGCGTCTGCGGCGCTCGCGTCAATCGGGTCGGGCTATGGGCTCGAGCGATTCGAGCGCGGCATCGCGGCGCGCCTCGCGTTTCGCCCGGATGCCGGCGATGACGATTTGCCCGACGTCCGCCACCGCGCGGCGGTTCTCGGGTGAAAGCCGGCTCCAGAGCAGGTCGCGTCCGAGTTGCCCCGCCTTCTCGTCGATGATGCGGCATTGGAATTCGCCTTCGGCGGTCAACGCCAGGAATACGGCTTTGCGATCGGCCGAGCTGCGCATGCGCTGAACCCAGCCGCGGGCTGCAAGCTTGTCGGCGGTTCGGGCTATGTTGACGGCTGAAAGATCGAGCTGGTCCGACAGATCGACGATGCGCAAGGGGCGCCCGAGTTCGCCGAGCCGCTGCATGATCCGGCATTCGGTGTAGCTTGCCCCGCAAGCCTCGCGCAGCCCCTGCTCGGTCGCTTGGCGGATGAGTTCAAGCGATACCAGTGCGCGCGAGGCGGGGTAGCGTACCACGGTGTCATGCGAGATCGGGGGGTCGATCAGTGCGCCTGCGGCGATGGATGCCTCCAAGATGTTCCGGTACGACGCGTCTTCGGTGGGGAAGAGGGTGTAGAGTTGGTCGACCAGCGCAGCGTTGACGTGGTCGATCAGATTCTCGCCGGCATCGGTCACGGTCACAAGCCGCGAGCGGCCATCGCGAGTGCCTACGGTGCGGGCGACTAAGCCCTGCGCTTCCAGTGCGTTGACGGCTTGCGTGACCACGTTCGCCTTAAGGCCGAGGATGCGGCCCAGTTCGGTCTGGTTGAGAGGATCGGGGGAGGCGGCCTGGAGCTTGACCAGCGTGCGGTACTGCGTGATGGACAGGTCGCTGGCCTGGGATAATCCCGCCTTAAGCGCACGATGCGTCATCTCGAAGGCCAGGTAGAAGCTGGAGTCGAGCTGAAGTTCGGAATCCTCGGCTACAGCTTGCCCGGCGGCGGGTCTCTGCGGGAATTCGGTTCGCTTCGGGGGGTTGGGTCGCCGTAAGGCGGCGGTTCGCTTCGGGGTCTCGGTCTGCCGCGAGGCGCTGGATTGCTCGGAGTGGGGCATCGGAGGTGCTTCTTTCAATCGTTACATCGATGAAGTATTTTACCGCATTCCCTGTTCGTGCGCCCCATGCATATCCTCGGAAGCGTCAAGTCTCCATGGTCTGCAACCTCGTGGGAGATTCGATTTTTGAGCCTGCGCCCATGCGTCGGCTGTGCGGCGAGCTACTGTGTTGCGGTCGATCTTCTTCTGAATAGCGCATGATGATAGCTGATGCATCGTGTGCGGCGCGATATGTGGCAGTCATTGGTGCGATCAGATGGTTCATCCATCGTTTCGCAGCCGTTTTGGCGTTTGGCTTGATTGCTGGATTCCGATTGCCTCGATGATGTTGTTATAGAAGGCGATGATGTTTTGATTCGCTTCGTTTTCGCGTCTTACTGCGCAAACGTCGAATAGTATTCGATCGTCGTCTATGGGTTTTGATACCAGGTCTCCGCCGAAGCGCACAAAATCTGGAAAGAATACACCGAAGACAATGCTGTTGATCGTGGGGGGAAAGCATAGGGCCCGAGAGTCTGCGAGCGGTTCTGGCTCGGTGATGCCGAACTGGTGGCATGCGTGGCTGACGAATGTGTGGTAGTCGGTTCTGTCGGCCAAGGGATATGAGGTCAGCTCATAACCGCGGATATCCTCGAAGCTCAGCGTTTTCTTTTCCGCCAACGGATGCTCCGCATGGCATGCGATGCCGAAGGGGATGTAGAGCAGATGGTCATAATGCAATTCGCGAGATGTTTGCGCATATCTGAATGCCAAAGCTATATCGGCATGGTTTTCAATCAATCGTTCCTCACAGTCCCTTACGCCGTTTTCGGTGATTGATATGCGGAATCCAGGCATGTCGTGGGCGGTTTTCGCGGCGGCGCTTGAAACGAGTTGGAGGAGATTCGTGTTCATGAGGGGACCGATCACCCTGACAAGCGAATCGGATTCGGCCTGATGCCTGCGCCCTTCGCACATTGCGCGGTCATGGTATTCGAGGCACTTTCGGATATGGGCTACGAATACTCTGCCTGCCGGCGTGAGTTCAACTTTCGAGGTGGTGCGTAAGAAAATCTTGAATCCGGCCTCTTTTTCGACAGCCGATACGTGCTTGCTCAACGTTGATTGCGTGGTGAAAAGCGATTCAGCGGCTTTGCTGAAGTTCAGTTGCTCCGCCAGAACGGATATTTCCTGATAGTACGAGATATTCATGGCTGCCCTCCTGATATGCACGATATCTCCCCCTATGCAGCGCGTTCAGGCAATCATACATGACATGGTCCATCGTGGATGAATTGGACTTTACGCGAGCTTATTCGAATTAGCACGTTGTTGTTTCCGAAACAGAATCACTGATCATTTTGCATCGTTTATCTGGGGTTATTCGCATCGAGAATTCATTTATGCGATATGCGGGCTTTCGGCGTGTTATACGCTGCGGCTATGCTGGAGTCAGTAAGGCGGATATGCATGCAGGGTGCATGCCCCAATTATCCGCCCCATGACCTACAGGAGGGATTGAGAATGGAAAAGCGAGTAGAGAGCAGCAACTTCACCCGTCGCAGTTTTCTCAAGGTAGGGGCGATTGCTACTGCGGGGTTAGCTGTTGCCGGTCTTGCCGGATGTGGCTCTGGAGCTGAGGGCAAAGGCCCCAATGGTAATCTGCCTGAGGCTTGGGATATCGAAGCCGATGTTGTTGTGGTGGGTCTCGGTGGTGCAGCTCTGTCTGCCGCGATTGCCGCCAAGATGGCTGGTGCTGAAAAAGTTGTTGCGCTTGAAGCGGCTCCCGAGGAGGATGCTGGCGGAACCACCCGTGTTTCCGGTGACATGCTGATGATTCCTGATGATGTTCAGGGCGCAATCGAATACCAGACCGCGTTGAACAATACTTATGAGTGCGAGCCTGAATTCATGGAGGCTTGGGCTCAGGGCGTATTCGACAATTATAAGTGGTTGACCGAGGATTTGGGCTTCGAGCTGGGCGACGCCACAGCGGGTCGTCCGGAATTCCCCGGAATGCCTGGCGGAGAGCATATTAAGACGTATTACGTTGACGGTATTTGCGGCATGTCTTCCCTTTGGATTCCCTTGTTCGATAAGGCTGAAGAGCTTGGCGTCGAAATCATGTACGACATGCGCGCCACTGAGCTTGTGTACAATTACGAGACCAAAGAGGTCTACGGCGTCTATGCCGGTGACAAGTATGTCAAGGCGCGCAAGGGCGTGGTCCTTGCATGCGGCGGCTTTGCTAGCAATCCCGAAATGATGCAGCAGTATTCCGCGAGCATGGGCTGCCCTGATTCCTATGCCCTTGGGTCTCCCTACAACCGCGGCGACGGTGTCCGCATGGCTCAGCAGATCGGTGCCGACCTGTGGCATATGAATAGTTACGCAGCATCGAGCACATGCGTCCGTACGATTCCTGATGATCCTGTGACGTGCCAGATCTTCTATCCCATGGGAGTCGATTACATCTACGTAAACGGCGAAGGCGATCGTTTTATGTACGAGG
>CAUWJA010000058.1:0-7548 GCA_963558905.1 uncultured Eggerthellaceae bacterium | reverse complement strand
GACTACGTGGGTATTAACGCATAGATATTCTCAGATTTGCATATTGATTTTAAAAAAAGTTTATTTCACGTGTGATTTTGTTTGTTTTTCCGCTTTCAGCAATACATTATGCATCTTTTTGCTCTTTTATGCATATATCCCCTTTTATCGGGGCTGACATCGCGTCACAAGTGAGAAATATGCAGAAATCCCGTATAGATACACCCGGACGCGTGTAAGAATCTGCCCTGATTCGGTGCCATTCAAAGATTTTGAACATTGTTCATGTATATATGCGCACAGGTAAATGAAGGCTCGGTGCATCGCCTGAGCCATCGATACAGGCCCGAAAAACAGACAAAGGGCCTTGCTCCCCTCCTATAAGCAAGACCCTTATCCTTACCGAAGCTCAATGCCTCTGTAATGCACGTCCGATTCTATCACTATTTGTAGAAAATGTGGACTGTTTCCTCATGCAACTTATATGCTTCGTCGAGCCTCGATGGCCCGGCCGAGCGTGACCTCGTCTGCCAGCTCAAGGTCGCCGCCCACAGGCAGCCCTGTCGCCAACCGGGTAACGGAGATGCCGAGAGGCTTGAGCAGCCTGGCAAGATACACTGCGGTGGTATTGCCCTCCATGTTGGCATTGGTCGCCAGAATGACCTCGGTGACATCCTCTTCCGACACACGCTGCAACAGCTCGGAGATGCGCAGATCGTCCAGCCCTATTCCGTCAGCCGGAGCCAACGCCCCTCCGAGCACGTGGTACACACCGGAGAATGCGCCTGTTCGCTCTATCGCCGCCACATCCCTGGCTTCGCTCACCACGCAGATGACCCGATGGTTGCGCTTGGGAGAGGCGCAGATCTCGCACAGGTCGCCTTCTGCATAATTGAAGCAGCGCGGACAGAAATGAACCGAATCCTTCACTTCGACAAGGGCGCGCGCGAGCCGGTCGGCCACCGAACGGTCGGAATTGAGAATCCAATATGCGATGCGCTGAGCGCTTTTCGGACCCACGCCGGGCATGCGTTCGAGCTCATCGAGCAAGCGGGTTATCGCAGGGGCGGTCTGCATGCGACTACATCAATCCCGGAATGTTCATACCGCCGGTCACAGAGCTGATGCGGGCGGAGCCTTTGGCGGAAACCGCACGCAGCGCTTCGTTGACTGCGGCGACGATCGTGTCCTGGAGCATCTCGACATCCTCGGGATCGAGGGCGTCTTTGTCGATGGTCAGCGACTGGATGGTCATATCCCCGAGCGCAACCGCCTTGACCATGCCGCCGCCTGCCGTAGCCTCAGCGGTCATGTCCTTGATTTCATCCTGCGCTTTGGCAAGCTCGGCCTGCATCTTCTGAGCCTGGCGCATCATCTGCTTCATATCCATCGGATACTCCTTCTCTCCTGCGGCTCCTCGCACGGAAACCGACATCATACAGGGACTGCGCACATGCGAATGCGCGCTCTATATCCACGCAGCCGCAATACAGCGGCGGCGCCGGATCACTCAGTGACTTCCTCGAAAGATACTCCCAAAGAACCGAAGATGGCAGCCGCATCAAGCTCTTCGGCAGCACCGGCGCTCGGCGCGGGAGCAGACGACGAGGCCGGAGACGGCGGAACGGAGCGGGATGCGAAAGGCTGTGCAGGCGCAGCAGAACCCGGAGCCGCCGATGCACCGAAAGGAAAGGCCGATGACGGCGCGCTCGGACGGGCGGGCTGTCCGCCACCTCCTCCCGGCGATGAGGCGGCCGCTGACGGCGCGCTCGCGGGGACGGCGGCAGGAGCGGTCCCGGCTGCAGGCCCTGCGTGATCATCGTCGCTGTAACCATATGCGAACGCATCCGCGTCATCATAGGGCACCACGTCGTCTTCCCATGGTGCAGGCTGCAACGGAGAAGGGGCTTGCGCAGGAGCAGCGGGGGCGACGGCAGACGCCGGAGCGGACGGGTGCGCAGCCCATTCCTGCGTACGGCCTGATTGCACGGCTGCAGGCGGCTGAGTGCGCGCCGGAGGCGCGGATTGGGGGCGTACCGGCGCAGATACAGGCGCGGCGGGCGCTGCAGAAGCGGAAACGGCGGCTGACGCCTGCGTGAAACGGAAGGGAACCGGGCCTCCGAAGGCCCTGTCCAGGCTTGCTGCGAGAATCTCGCTCACATCGGGCCGCTGAACCGCACCGAATGCGAACGTGTTGTTCGCAGAGAACTCGATGCGAACGCCGGAGCAATCCGCCTCAGGCACGATCTTCGCAGAGAGGAGCAGCGCCCCGTATGCGGTGCGCTGGCGCTTGACGTCATTGATGGTGGCCTGCCAACCACGCTGCAACGCCGCCGGGTTTGCCAGTTTGGCGGAAACGTCGGCGGAAGCGCCCTCGCCCGCAGCAGCGAGGGAGGCGGAAGGCGCAGACTCGAAAGCCGTTCGGGGAGCCTCGGTTGACGGCGCGGACGCAGCGGGCGTTTGGGTCGGACGGCCGGCGGGCGCGGCGGGCGCTTGGGCGCGAGGCTGGAACGCAAGCGCGGCGGGCACGGCCGTCGATCGAGCCTGAGGCTGGGTCCGAAACGCAGACGCGGCAGGCGCTTGATGCTGCGCCGCAGCAGCCGGCGCCGTCGCAGCAGATGCCTGGGCGCCCGATGCAAGCGCCGCCTCAAGCGCCTCGACGCGGGCGGCAAGAGCCGCAATGGTCAGATCGGCATCCGGTCGGACCATGCGGGTCAAGGCTATCTCGAAAGACAGGCGCGGGTTGATGGACGACCGCAGCTCCGAGGTGAGGTCGCCGAGTACATCGAGGATATGCGCCAGCCTATCGGTGCCGAACAGGCTCAGCTCATGTTCCATCTGGGTACGGGCCGCAGCGGAAATCCCCAAATCGACCGACCCGCCGATCAGTGCAGTGACATACATGTTGCGTATGTACTCGGCGAGGTCGCGGGAGAACTGGGCCAAATCGGCGCCGGTTTCAACGTATTCGGAAACCCACGTGAAGCACGCGGCGGCATCGCGGCGGCCGATATGCTCCACGATGGCAGCCATATCGCTGGTATTGAGCGAGCCCAGGACGTTTTCAGCCACCTCAAGCGTGACGGACCCGTTGCCGAATGCGGCAAGCTGCTCAAGGGCGGTCAATGCATCGCGCATGCCGCCTTGCGCCCTATGGGCCACAAGATCGAGGGCATCGCCTTCGAATTCGATCCCCTCCGCCATGCAGACCGCTCCCAGACGGGACACGATCTCCTCGTTCGAGAGGCGGTGGAAATCAAAACGTTGGCAGCGCGAATGGATGGTTTCCGGCACCTTCTGCGGATCTGTGGTGCACAGGATGAACACCACATGGGACGGAGGCTCCTCGAGCGTCTTAAGCAACGCATTGAATGCCGCCGTCGACAGCATATGGACCTCGTCGATGATGTAGACCTTGTAGCGGCCCTGCGTGGGGGCGAACTGGACGCGTCCGATGATTTCCTCTCGGACGTTCTCGACGCCCGTACGGCTCGCGGCGTCGAGCTCGTTGACGTCCGGATGCGTTCCTTCGGCGATGGCAAGGCACTGCTCGCACGTGCCGTCCGGTGAGGGCGTGGGACCGTGCTCGCACAGAAGCGCCTTGGCCAGAAGACGGGCCGTCGTGGTCTTGCCCGTTCCGCGAGGACCGCAGAACAGATACGCATGGCTGACCTTGTCGGATTCGATGGCGTTTTTCAGCGTGCGCTCGATATGCGCCTGGCCGACGACATCCTCAAACGTCTGGGGACGGTATTTCCTGTACAGGGCTTCTGACATGTCTCCCCCCGATCAGTGCAGCGGTTATTCGGCCTTGCCAGCCGTTTCCTTCTTCTTGCGAGCCGTCATGGCAGCCTTGATGGCTCCGATGAATGCAGGTGCGACCGACACGGCCACGATGCCCAAGACGATGACCTCGAAATGCTCCTGGACAAACGGGATTCCGCCGAAGAAATACCCCACCAGCACGAACAGGCACACCCACGAGACGCCGCCGATGGCGTTGAAGAGGGTGAATTTCGCGAAATTCATATGGCCGGTGCCAGCGATGAACGGGGCGAAGGTGCGGAAAAACGGCATGAAACGCGTGATGACGATGGTCAGACCGCCGTAGCGCTCGAAGAAATGGTCGAGTTTGGCCATGCGCTCAGGCGTGAGGGCCTTGACCTTGCCCGAATCGATGATGCGCTTGCCGAAGAAGCGGGCGATCCAGTAATTGGATGTATTGCCCAAAACGGCTGCGACGATGAACACGGCAAGAGTGGCCCAGACGTTCAGACCGCCGCCGTCGGCGGAGAATACGCCCGCTGCGAACAGGAGGGAATCTCCTGGCAAAAACGGGAAGAACACAAGGCCCGTCTCGACGAATACGATCAGAAACAAAGGGGTGTAGACCCAAAACGGTCCCAAGGCGATGATCCATGCCGCGATCTGGCCGCGGGGGTCTTTCAGAAGATTGATGAAGAATTCGATGATGCCCATGATGCCTCTCGGAAATATGCACGAAAAAGTGCCCTGGATAGGCAAGGGCGCTCGTCAGCGGTCCCTTATGGCTGCTTCCTCCCGGACCTGACCAGGTTCGGAACTTGGCGCCGCCCAAGCCCATCCAAGGCACTTGCAAGACTTAGCCAGTATAGCCGACATTTCAAGACATTCGTTCAACACCCGGGCAACAAAGTGCAACAACCACGCTTCGCACACACGATATGCGCCATCGGCCGCTGAAGAAGGCGGCAGCCCTAGCCGATGCTGCCGCCGAGCGCGAAGCCCAAGATGATCACAAGAGCCGTGATGCCCACGAACCCGTAGCGGGTCATGGGTTCGAACCAGGCTCCGAGCGGCTTTTTGCGGCCGAGTTCCGCCTGCACCTTCGCAAAGCCCTTCGGGCAGACCCAGAAGAACATGATGGCGGCCAAAAGCGCACCCAACGGGATGGCGTACAGCGATACGAAGTCCATCCACGCACCGACCGCATCGCCGCTCTCGATGAACACGCCCACGCCGAACGCAACGACGCCCACGAGGAGCACGGCAGCCCAGCGGGGCAGATGCAGCTGGCTTTCAAGCGCTTCGATGGGCGGTTCGAACAGATTGACCAGACTGGTGATGGCGGCGCAGGCGACAGCCAGGAAGAACAGGAAGCCGAAGATCTCGCCCAGCGGCATGGCCTGGAACACCTGGGGCAGCGCGATGAACATCAGCGGGGGACCGGACTGGGTGTCAAGGCCGAAGGAGAAAACCGCGGGAACCACGACCATGGCGGACAGGATGGCGGCCACGGTGCTGAACACGACCACATTCTTGGCCGACGAGACGACATCGACATCCTTCTTGAGGTAGCTTCCGTACGTCACCGTGCCGTTGCCGGCAAGCGAAAGGCCGAAGAATGCCTGGCCGAGCGCGAACACCCAGGTTTCAGGGTTCGCCAGCGCCTCCCATCGCGGAACGAACAGATAGGCATACCCCTCCCATGCTCCCGGCAGCAGCGCAACGCGGATGAGCATGACGACGAAGAGGACGAAGAACAGCGGCATCATGATCTTATTGAGCCGCTCGATGCCCTGCGAAATGCCGAACAGCATGACCACCAACGTGATGGCGAGCGCGGCGGCATGATAGCCGATGCTTCCGAAATCGCTGGCAAGGGAGCCGAAATACGCCCCCATGTCGGGCTGCGTCAGAAGCGTTCCGGTTCCCGCAGCCAGCAGGTACTTCAGAAACCATCCCAGCACGACGGTATAGCCGATGGCGATTCCGAGCGCCCCCAACGTGGGGATGACGCCCAAGATCTTGCCCAGGACCTTCGCACCCGGAACGCCGCGCATCTCAAGCGCCCCGGCAAATGCACCCATGGGTCCAGAACCCATAGCGCGGCCGAAGGACATCTCACCGATGACGCCGGTGAGGCCGAGCACCACGACGAAGAACAGATACGGGATCAGAAACGCCGCACCGCCCAGCTCGGCAACGCGATACGGAAACAGCCATATGCCGCTCAATCCGACGGCGGAACCCACGCAAGCGACGATGAACGCCGCCTTGCTGGAAAACGAATCACGCACCCGGGCGGGTGCAGCGGATGAATCAGCGCGTTGCATTTCTGACATGGACGGAACCTTCGGTTTCGGTGGCCTTTGCCGCCGTGCAATCGCAGGCGCCGAAGGGGGCGCGCGGATGCCCGGCACGGAAAGCAGCATTGTATCATGCCCGCCATCAGGAATAACCGTATTCCAAAGGCGCCGCTGACGAACGGGATGCGCACCCCGGGCATCAGACCGACAACGGCATCGGAACAACGGGGTAACGGGACGGTTGCAATTTAGCACTCTCACCTATCGAGTGCTAATCCGAGCCTATACTATCGGTGTAAACAAAAGCAAGGCGAACGCACGAAGCATGTCCCGCGAAGCGAAGAGCACCCACGAGAACGCATTCGCCGTACGTTGATTGGAGTGACCCATGATGTTGGTTCCCGCACGTAAAAACGATTTCCTGTCCGATTTCCTATCCGACCCCTTCGATATGGGATTTTTCGGCGGTCGCCCTCAAAGCGCAGCCCGCAAACCCATGCCCGCCCTCATGAAGACCGATATCAAAGAGACTGAGAAAGCCTACGAGCTTGCCATCGAGATGCCGGGATTCAAGAAGGAAAACGTCCAAGTCGAGCTCTCCGAAGGCTATCTGACCATCAGCGGCGCCACCGCAAGCGAGTCCGAAGAGACCAGCGAAGACGGCACCTTCCTGCGCAAGGAGCGCTTCAACGGCAACTGCCGCCGCAGCTTCTATGTGGGCGATGATATCTCCGAGAACGACATCCGCGCGAAGTTCGAGGACGGCATCTTGAAGATCGTCGTGCCCAAGAAGGAACTCCCCGCCCCCGAAGACGCAAAGCGCCTGATCAGCATCGAGGGATAGTCGGGCACGGGCATCAACCCGATCGGCCCATCCCCTCCCCTCCATCCGATCCACCCCTTGCAACCCCGGTCGTCTCCCCCTTGGATGACCGGGGTTTTCCATTGCCTCGAAGCGCCTTGCGGAACAGGCGCCGGCTGCGTACCTGATGATGCGGTTCGACGTAATTTTTTTACCCTTTCAAAATCTCTATTTCGGTACTACCGCCTTCCATAGAATGACGAGCATCAGCACCAAGCATTCCGCATCGAAACAAGGAGGAAGGCATGAGATGTCCCGTCTGCAATGAAACCCTGGCCGAAGAGGCCCGATTCTGCCCGAAATGCGGAGCAGAGGTGAAGGCGCAAGGCGAGGGGAGCCGTCACAGGACCGCACGTCGCAGGAGCATGATCGCCGCTGCGGCCTTCGCCCTGGCCGCAGCATTTCTGGCCTGCACGTTGACCGCCTGCGGCCCCAAGGCGATTCCCGACGACGCCCTGCGCAGCATGGTCGCGAACAGCTCGTTCGCGCAGCAGGGTCTGACCGCTGGCGGCTATGTGGACGAATCGGCATATGAGCTGACCGACTTCGCCGTCGATTCGCAAGAGACCGTCGACATACCCGACGGTGCCCTTCCCGAAGGAAGCGTGCTATGGAACGTGGCATTCAGCGGCACCCTTG
>CAUWJA010000057.1:0-7688 GCA_963558905.1 uncultured Eggerthellaceae bacterium | reverse complement strand
TGCGGCCAACCGCATCGAGCAGGCCATCAGGTCGCATGAGCGCATCCTGGTATTCGGCGATTTCGATCTTGACGGCATTTCCGCAACCACGGTGCTCACGCGCGGACTGCGCGCTCTCGGCGCCGAGGCGATCCCATTCATTCCGAAGCGTTTCGAAGAAGGCTACGGTCTGTCGGCGGCATCCATCGAGCGGGCGGCGTTGCTGAAGCCCCAGCTCGTGGTCACCGTTGACTGCGGTATCTCCTGCAAGTCCGAAGTCCCCCTGGTCCGTGCTGCCGGCATGGACCTTGTCGTGACCGACCACCATGAACCGGGCGATGCCCTTCCCGAGGGCATTCCCGTGGCCGATCCGAAGCTTGATGCCGAATGCCCCAGCGCCATCCTGGCGGGCGTAGGCGTCGCCCTCAAGATGGTCCAGGCGCTGGGCTCGCGTTTCGGGCAGCCCAACCTTTGGCGCGAATTCACCGATTTCGCCACGCTTGGCACCGTGGCCGACCTCATGCCGCTGACAGGCGAGAATCGCGCGCTGGTCGCAGACGGTGTCGCCCGCATGAATGCGGATCCCCGGCCGTGCATCGCAGCCCTCATCGGCGTATGCCGGCAGGCGGATAAGGCCATCACATCCACGAACCTGTCATTCTCGCTCATTCCGCGCTTGAATGCGGCCGGCCGCATGGGCAACGCCGATCTTGCCTTGAATCTGCTGATGGCGGACGGGTTCGATGAGGCATGCGAACTCGCGTCGAAGCTCGAGACCGTCAACGATGAGCGCCGTAGGATCGAATCCGAGCTTGCCGTGGCAGCCAAAGAGCAGGCTGCTGAGATCTACCACGGTCAGCGTGCCTTGGTCGTGTGCGGCGAGGGCTGGCATGAGGGTGTGAAGGGCATCGTGGCCTCCCGCCTGGTCAATTCCTATGGCGTGCCCGCTCTGCTGTTCACCATCGACGGCGACGAAGCCCGCGGCAGCGGGCGCAGCGTGGGCCAGGTCAATCTGTTCAAAGCCGTTGAATCCTGCTCGGACATCCTCACGCGTTTCGGCGGGCATGAGGCCGCCGTGGGCGTCACCTTGCCTGTGTCCAAGCTCAATGAGTTCACTGAGCGTTTGTGCGCTTACATGGATGAGCTTGACGAAGACAGCTTCCATCCGCTGCTCGAGATCGACGCATGCGTCAGCTTGGGCGAGCTTACATTGGATTCGGTTGCGGCGCTGGATGCGTTGGCGCCCTTCGGCCAGGAGAATCCGCTTCCCAGATATCTGGCCCGCAACGTGAGGCTGATCAACTGCCGCGCCGTAGGAGCCGACAAGAACCATCTGTCCTGCTCGCTGACTGATGGCGTGTCGACCGTCGACGGCATAATGTTCCATTGCGAAAGGCTTTCCGAGCTTTTGAGCTGCGGCAGCGTCGTCGATGCGGCATTCGAGGTCCAAATCGACGAATGGCGCGGCCGTCGCAATGTCAAATGCATGCTCCAGGCCATAGAGCCTGCGGCCACGTGTCCCGCCATGCAGGCGTGCCTCCCTCAGACCGATGTGGCGTTCGTCCGGGATCTGTGCGACAACGATTCGCCGTGCTGCGGGGCATGCTGCGCGCAGCTGCATGATGACACCACGCAGCGCCGACGGGCGTGGCGCGAGCGTGCGGCCGCCGGCCCTGAAACGCTTGAAGAGGCCTTGGTGGAGGCGCTGATCGGTTCGGGGAGCCTCCATGATTCGCAGCGCCAGGCTCTCGATGCCCTCGCCCGTCGGCGCAATGTGCTTGCGGTCATGGGCACCGGTCGGGGCAAGTCGCTGATCTTCCAGATCCATGCCGCGAAAACGGCGCTCATGGATGGCAAGGCGAGCCTGTTCATCTATCCTCTGCGTGCATTGATTTCCGATCAGCAGTTCCATATCGTCCAGGCATTCGAGCGCTTCGGGCTCCAGGTGCGCTCGGTTACGGGGCAGAGCAGCCCGCTGCAGCGCAGGGCCGTGTGCGCCGGTCTGGCGAACGGCACCGTCGATATCGTTTTGACCACGCCTGAATACCTGGCGTTTCATGTCGATGATTTCACGGCGTCGAATCGCATCGGGTTCATGGTGGTCGACGAGGCCCATCATATGGCCCAGATGGGGTCGGGCAAGCGCAGCGCGTATTCGATCATCGGCGATATCGCAGCCCGCATGGGGCATCCGTCGGTGCTCGCATGCACCGCCACTGCGCCGGATCGCGTGCTCGAGGGCATCCGGTCGGGGTTGGGGATCGATGAATTCGTCTTCGATGCATCCACCCGGCCGAATCTGCGCATCGACGACCATCGCGGCATGCGGGATAAGGACAGCTACCTTGCCTCGATCGTCGCCACAGGCGAGAAGACGCTCATCTATGTCAACTCCCGTCTGGGGTCGATGGATCTGACGCGCCGGCTTCGGGCGATGGTGCCGCAGATGGCCATGCAGATAGGGTTCTACAACGCCGCCCTCACACGCGATGAGCGCATCCGCATAGAGCAGCTGTTCAGGCAGGATGTCCTGCAGGTTCTGGTGTGCACATCGGCGTTCGGCGAAGGGGTCAACATTCCCAACATCAGACATGTCGTGCTGTACCACATGCCGTTTTCGGAGGTTGATTTCAACCAGGTCAGCGGACGCGCAGGCCGTGACGGCAGACCTGCCTGGATCCATCTGGTCTTCGGCAGGCAGGATGCCTCGGTCAATGAGGGCCTGCTCCGGGGATTCGCTCCTCCGCATGACACCATGGCGCAGATTTACCGCGAGCTGCGCGGCATGCAGCGCCAGACCGGTCAGGAGGATTTCTGCATTTCCGATGATGACCTGGCCGTTCGCTGCTCGCGGCGCATGCCCGGCTTCAAAGTGGACACGCGCATGTGCGAAAACGGCATGGCCGTCTTTCGCGAGCTGGGGCTTGTCCGGACCGGAACGGCGCCTGACGGGCGCTGCGTGCGTGTCTGCGAAGTGTCGGGAAAGGTTGAATTGACCGACAGCGTTCGCTATCGTGAGGGTTTGGGAGAAGTCGATACGTTCATGCGCTTCCGCGATTGGGTCATGACCTCTGCTGCCGACGACCTGCGTGAATGCCTGATTCGCCCGATTCTCCCCGATGATGGCCCGACCGGCGGCCTTGCGTGTTCGCGCGGCCCGGAGATTGGAGGCGAACATGACTGATAGACCTGGGGCTTCGCTGTCCATGCTGCCCGTAGACGCTGAGCTCGCCGATGCCATCGGCGCTCTTTCCAGTGATTCATTCGAGGGCGGAATCGCCCCTTCGGCGAACGTATCCGACGGCATGACGCCGGAGATGCGCTTCGAAGAGCTGACGTCCATCGCATCGCGCTACCTTCCCGAGGATGACATCGCCCTCATCGAAAAGGCGTACCGGTTCGCTTCGGTGGCGCATGCGGGCGCCAAGCGAAAATCTGGAGAACCCTTCATCGCGCATCCCATCGAAGTGGCTTTGATCCTGGCCGACCTCAAGATGGATGCCGATACGCTATGCGCTGCTCTGCTCCATGATACGGTGGAGGATACCGACACCACGGAGGAGCAGATTGCCGAGCAGTTCAATCCTCAGATAGCCCAACTGGTGCAAGGCGTGACGAAGATCACCCAGATCGAGGTCGAGTCGCTTACCGACGAGCAGGCCGCAACCATCCGCAAGATGTTCGTCGCCATGAGCAAGGACATCCGCGTCATCGTCATCAAGCTCGCCGACCGTCTTCATAACATGCGCACGCTTTCGGCGCTCAAAGAGGATCGCCGCATCTTCAAGGCGCGCGAGACCCTTGAGATCTACGCGCCCATCGCGCATCGCCTGGGAATCGGCTCCATCAAGTGGGAGCTCGAAGACCTGTCGTTTTATTACCTTGAGCCGAATAAATTCAAGCAGATATCGCGCATGGTCGCTGAGACGCGCATGGAGCGGGAACGCTACCTCGACGATGCCATCCGCACGTTGAGCGAGGAGCTCGGCAAAGTGGGGGTGAAGGCGCATATCGCCGGCCGCCCCAAGCATCTGTATTCCATCTACCAGAAGATGACCAAGCGCGGCAAGGGGTTCTCCGAGATCTATGACCTGATCGCCGTCCGCGTGATCGTGGAAAGCGTCAAGGACTGCTATTCGGTTCTCGGCACCGTCCATAATCTCTGGCATCCCATGCCGGGCCGCTTCAAAGATTACATCGCCATGCCGAAATCCAATATGTACCAGAGCCTGCATACCACGGTCATCGGCCCGTCGGGCCGTCCGCTCGAGGTGCAGATCAGGACTGAGGAAATGCACCGTATGAGCGAATACGGCGTCGCTGCGCATTGGCGCTACAAGGAGAAGGGCCGTGCCGATGCGGCTTTCGATCGCCAGATAGCCTGGCTGCGCCAGCTCGTCGATTGGCAGGAGGAGACCCAGGACTCGCGTGAGTTCCTCAGTGAACTCAAGGTCGACCTTGCCCCCACCGACGTGTTCGTCTTCACGCCTGCGGGCGAAGTCATGAGCCTGCGCGCCGGTTCCACGCCCGTCGATTTCGCCTACTCGGTCCATACGGAGGTCGGCAACCATTGCGTCGGGGCGAAGGTCAACGGCGCCATCGTGCCTCTGTCCTATGAGCTGCAGATGGGCGACCGTGTGGAGATCCTGACGCAGAAGAGCGCCACGCCTTCCCGTGACTGGCTCAAGATCGTCAAGACGCCGGGGGCGCGCAGCAAGCTGCGCAATTACTTCTCCAAGGTCAGCCGCAGCGATGATCTGCTGCTCGGGCGGGAGAAGGTGGCGCGTGAGCTGAAGAAGCACGGCCTGGGTCTGGGCTCCGCATCTTCGCTGCGCGCGCAGAAGACCCTTGCCGCACAGATGGGCTATCGTGACGTGGAGGATATGATGGTCGCGGTCGGCGCAGGCAAGGAGACGGTGCTCCATGTGTCGAACCGCCTGATCAAGCTCTTGTCCGATGAGAAGCCCGATGATTCCGCCATCACCGTTGCAGCTGCCATGGCCAACGGCAAGATGCCGCCCATGATGACCATGGTGCGCAAGCCCGCCGCACGCAAGGCGCATGCCTCCAATGGCGTGGTGGTGCGCGGCTTGGACAATGCGCCCGTGAGGTTGTCGCGATGCTGCAGCCCCGTTCCGGGAGATGAGATCATCGGCTTCGTGACGCGAGGGCGCGGTGTTTCCGTCCATCGCAGCGATTGCCCGAATGCCAAAGAGCTCATGCGCGAGCAGGGGCGCCTCATCGATGTTTCGTGGGAGGAAGCCCCCTCGAAAGACACTTCGTATCAAGTGGATGTATTCATCGAGGCTCTCGACCGCATGAATCTGCTCCGTGATATCATCAATACGCTGTCCGACACCGGCGTCAACGTGCTGTCGTCGAACACCGTCAGTCATGCTGACGGCATCGTGGAGATGAGGTATCTGTTCCAGGTGTCGCAGGTCTCCAACGTAGAGAGGATCCTCAACGAATTGCGCGGCATCGACGGCGTATTCGATGCGCGCCGCATGCTTCCTGGGGATTCCGCCCATAAGCGCCGCTGATCGGCATCGTGCCGCAACGGTCCGGACAAGGAAAGACGGCGCATGCGTGCGCCGATGAGGGAGGATATATGAAAGCCGATTGCAAACGCGTGGTCACCGATACCCACGGATGCGTGCCCGTCACGGTCCTGACCATCGGGATGATGGATAACAACTGCTTCCTTGTCTCCGACGGTACGGATGAGGGGGCCCCTGCACTGGTGGTCGATCCTGCGGGAGACGCCCAGGCGATTGTGCGCGCGCTCGGATGGCGCAAGCTCGAATACATCGTCTGCACCCACGACCACAACGATCATCTGGTCGGATTGCCTGAATTGGTCAAGCTCACCGGTGCGAAGGTCATCGCCCACAAGCTGGATTCGAAGATCATCGAGAGCGGTCAGGGCGGATATTTCGGCGACTGGGATGCGGTCGCTCCCGTGCCTGTCGACCGCAAGGTCCAAGACGGCGACGAGATCAAGCTGGGCTCTCTGACATTCAAGGTCATCCACACGCCCGGCCATACCAAAGGCGGAATCTGCCTGTACCTTCCCGCACAGGATGGCAAACCGGGTCTGCTGTTCAGCGGCGACACCTTGTTCTGCGGAGCAACCGGCCGTGTTGATTTCGAGGGCGGAAGCGCTCGGGAGATGCGCGCCAGCCTGCGCACGAAGCTCGCTCCTCTGCCGGACGGCACCATCGTCTATCCCGGCCATGAATCGTTGACCACCATCGGCCGGGAACGCCGACGCGTCATCGAGGCCTTCTAGCCCACGCAGCGCACCCCGCGCGCATGAGCGGGGTTTTCGATCGGAGGAATAGGTGACCGTCGAGTTTGGAACATTTCTAGCGGGACTCATGTCCGACCCCGTCTTATTGGCGGTCACGATTCTCAATATAGGCGTCATCATCGTGAACGGCGCCACCGATGCGCCCAACGCGATAGCCACGGTGGTGTCAACCCGATCCATGAAGCCCAAGCATGCCATACTCATGGCTGCGGCATGCAACTTCCTCGGACTGCTCATCGTATCGCTGTTCACCAGTGCGGTTGCCCACACCATCTTCAACATGGTGGATTTCGGCGGCGATGACCGGATTGCGCTCGTGGCGCTTGCGGCGGCCATGGTCGCCATCATCGTGTGGGGCGGTGCCGCATGGTGGTTCGGCATCCCCACATCCCAGAGCCACTCACTCATTGCAGGCCTGACCGGAGCTGCCATCGCGGCATTCGGAAGCTTCGATGCCATCAATTGGAACGAATGGATCAAAGTCATCTACGGCATCCTGCTCTCCACGCTGCTGGGATTCGGATTGGGCTGGCTGTTCGCCCGCATCGTGGCCAAACTCTTCCGCAACATCGACCGTCATTCCATGAACAGGGTGTTCCGCTGGGCCCAGATCGCATCGGGCGCAGGCGTCGCATTCATGCACGGAGCCCAGGACGGTCAGAAGTTCATGAGCATCTTCTTGCTCGGCATAGCCCTGGCCACGGGGACGGGCCAGCCGGTCGATATGGTGCTTCCGGTATGGCTCATGGTGTTCTGCGCGGCGAATATCGGATTGGGCACGGCGCTCGGCGGTGAGCGCATAATTAAAAATGTTGGTAGCAATATGGTGCATCTGGAAAATTACCAAGGCTTTTCTGCTAGTTTAGCCTCGTGCATCTGTTTGGTGTTCGCCACGTTCACCGGCATGCCCGTTTCCACGACGCATTGCAACACCACGGCCATCATGGGCGTCGGTGCTGCCAAGCGGAAAAGCGCGGTGAAATGGGGTATCGCCATCGACATGGTGAAAACCTGGGTGCTCACGTTCCCGGGTTGCGGGCTGATCGGCTTTTTGATGACCGAGCTGTTCCTGTTATTCGTGTGATATCCGCCTCCGAATGCCGGCGGGTGTTCGGGGACGATGTAGGCAAACGGCCCGGAGGCGTGGTGCTGCGGGCGCAACGGGCTGGATGCCCGGAGTCGATTCAGTGAAGGGAATCATATGGCACGCAAGGAAAAGTTCAACTACTTTGACGCCTTCGATCGTCAGGCTAAGCTGTGCTGCAAGGAAGCCGAGCTCCTCATCGAGGTCATTGAGAACTTCAAGTCCTCCGAAGATCTGGAAGCCTATCTGGTCCGTGCGCATGAGATCGAGCATAGCGGGGACGGCATCTGCCATGAAGTGTACAAATCCATC
>CAUWJA010000056.1:0-7755 GCA_963558905.1 uncultured Eggerthellaceae bacterium | reverse complement strand
TTGCAGGCTTTGGCGCATGAGAAGAAAATCGACGAGTTCTATCTGATCGAGCGCCTTGAGGCCTCCTTGGCGAAAAGCTACCAAACCATTCTCGATCTTGAATGGGACGCTCGCGTGACGATCGACCGTACGACCGGCCGCATCTACGTCTACGAGCTCGTTCCCGTCGGTGAGCCCGACGAGGAGACGGGGGAGTACACGGAATTCGAAGAGCGCGACGTTACGCCAAGCGATGTCAGCCGAATCGCCGCGCAGAATGCCAAGGGCGTCATCGCGTCCATCGTGCGCGAAGCCGGCCGCCAGAGCATCTACGAGGAATTCAGCGACCGCGTCGGCGATATCGTGACGGGAACCGTTCTGCAGGTTACCCCGGAGTTCACCATCATCAAGATCCGCGACGGTGTTGAAGCCGAGCTTCCCCATTATGACCAGAAGCGCAATCCTGATGAGCCCAATGAGCGTCCGGAAGGCGAGCATTATCGCCACAACCAGCGCCTCAAGACCCTTATCGTCGATGTCCGCGACCCCAATTCCCTGGAGCCGCGCCCCCGCGGCGACCAGGCGCGCCCTGCCATCGTGGTGAGCCGTACCCATCCCGATCTCATCCGTCGTCTCTTCGAGCTCGAGGTTCCCGAAATCTACGATGGCATGGTCGAGATCAAGTCCATCGCCCGTGAGCCCGGCGCCCGTTCCAAGGTGGCCGTTGCCAGCCGTGAGCCCAATCTCGATCCGGTAGGCGCCTGCGTCGGCCCCAAGGGCAGCCGTGTGCGCATGGTGGTCGAAGAGCTGCGCAACGAGCGTGTCGATGTGATCCAGTGGGACGAAAATCCCGCGGTTTATGTCAAGAACGCTTTGAGTCCCGCCCGCGTCACACGCGTCGATGTCGAACCGGACAAGAACTACGCTACCGTCATCGTCCCCGATGATCAGCTGTCTTTGGCCATCGGCAAAGAGGGGCAGAACGCCCGTCTTGCCGCCCGCCTTACCGGTTGGCATATCAACATCGAAAGCGCCAGCTTCGCCTCCGCTCCGCGCGTGGAGGAGAACCTGCTTCTCGATGAGGAGCCTGATGAAGATGCAGACGGCTTCTGCGCATACGTCGCCGAGGACGGCGTGCGCTGCCGCAACCACGCTCGTCCCGGCAGCCGCTTCTGCGGCGTGCACGCCGACAATGAATAGCAGCCCCGCAATCCGGTTGCTTGAAGGATAGTGAGGAGTTCCGTATGGCCAGCATGAGAGTTCATGAATTGGCGAAGGAATTCGGCATGGACAGCAAGGATCTGCTGTCCCGCATCCAGGATATGAAGATTCCTGCTAAAAGCCATGCCAGTGTTCTTTCGGATGCCAATGTTGATAAGATCCGCAAGACCCTAGCGCCCGAGCTCGGCGAGAAGGTGGCTGCCGAAATCGACGCAGAGGCCGCAGCAGCCGCACGCGCCGAAGCGGAGGCGGAGCGCAAACGCAAAGAGGATGCAGAGCGTGAACGCCGCGAGGCGGTTGAACGCGAGCGTGCGCTGCGTGAGGCAGAGCGCGCCCGTCGGGAGACGTCCCGCCCTGCTGCCGGGTCGCAAGATGCCAAAGAGGCTGAAACGCCCGCGCGCCGCGTGGCGCCTTCGACCGTTTCTTCGGGTCTGAGCAGCCTTGCCCAGCAGATAGAAGAGCAGAAGGCTGCCGAGGCTGCTGCGAAAGCGAAGCGCGCCGCCGATGCCCGCGCCGCGAAGCTCGCCGCCGAAGTGGCGAAGAAGCAGGCGGTGGCCGAAGCTCTTGCTGCGCGCAGCGGCAAGAAATCCTCGAAAGACGCCAAGCCTGCAGCCCGCAAGCCCGCACCCGCCCCTCGTCCCAAATCGTCTTTCAGCTCCCTTCTGTCCCAGATCGAAGCTGAGAATGCGCGCATGAACGCCGAAAAGGACAACAAGAAGAAGGCGGCGGAGACGGCCCAGGCCAACCGCGCTGCCAAAAAGCAGCAGCGCGACCAGCGTGCCGCCAAGGCCGGTTCCGCTGCCTCCAAGCGAGGCGGCCATCATTTCGAACCGGATGTGCCCGAGCTTTCCGCTGCCGGATCCGGCGAAGACCGCTACGCGCAGATGGCCGTCCAGGCGGAGAAGCTGCAGCGTGACAAGGTGCTCGCCGAGGCCCGTGCTGCCGTTGCGGCGGCGTCCAGCAATGAAAACGAAGGCCGCAGGAAGAAGCGCAAGGAGAAGCGCGAGGCCGAAGAGCGTGAGCGCCGTGAGATGGAGGCGCTTGAGCGCGGTCTCGACCCCGAGCTTGTCCTCGACGACAGCGTCGTCGAAGTGGTTCAGGGTTCCACGGTCGGCAAGTTCGCCGAACTGCTCGGCGTTCCCTCGGGCGACGTCATCAAGCGCCTGTTCATGCTCGGCCAGGTGCTCACCGTCACCCAGACCATGAGCGACGAGCTCATCGAGCTCATCGCCGACGATTTGGGCCGCAAGGTCCGCGTGGTCTCTCCCGAGGAGGAGTACGCCGTCGTCTACAACGACACCGAGGAAGATCTCAAACCCCGTCCTCCCGTGGTCACCGTCATGGGCCATGTCGACCATGGCAAGACGTCTCTTCTCGACGCCATCCGCAATACCGGCGTGGCGGCAGGCGAAGCCGGCGGCATCACCCAGCATATCGGTGCGTCCGTCACCAACATCAACGGCCGCCGCATCACCTTCATCGACACTCCCGGCCACGAGGCGTTCACGGCCATGCGCGCCCGCGGTGCGCAGGTCACCGACGTTATCGTCCTTGTCGTCGCTGCCGATGACGGCGTCATGCCGCAGACCATCGAGGCCATCAACCATGCCAAGGCGGCCAACGTCCCCATCGTCGTCGCGGTCAACAAGATCGACCGCCCCAGCGCCACCCCCGACCGCGTTCGTCAGGAGCTCACCGAATACGGTGTCATCCCCGAGGAGTGGGGCGGCTCCAACATGTTCGTCGATGTGTCTGCCAAAAAGCGCATCAACATCGACGAGCTGCTCGAGACCATCCTGCTGCAGGCTGACGTCCTGGAGCTCAAGGCCAATCCTGATGCCATGGCCTCCGGTTTCGTCATCGAGGCGAACCTGGACAAGGGCCGCGGCCCCGTTGCTACCGTCCTGGTGCAGCGCGGTACGCTCAAGCCCGGCGACGTCGTGGTGGCAGGCACGAGCTACGGACGCGTCCGCGCCCTCATCGACCCCCGTGGCAAGCATGCGAAATCGGCCGGTCCTTCCGACCCCGTCGAAATCCTGGGTCTGTCCAGCGTGCCCACGGCCGGTGACGAATTCCGCGTTTTCGAAGACGAACGGGATGCTCGCAAGCTTGCCGAGGAACGCGCGTTGCGTGCCCGCTTGAAGGAGCAGGAAGCCAAGAGCCATATGAGCCTTGACGACCTGTTCAACCGTATCGGCGAAGGCACCAGCGAGCTCAACCTTGTCGTCAAAGCGGACGTCCAGGGCTCCATCGAAGCGTTGCGCGACGCATTCAGCAAGATGGACCAGTCCGAGGTCAAGATCAACATCATCCACTCCGCCGTCGGCGGCGTGACCGAAACCGATGTTACGCTCGCTGCGGCATCCGATGCCATCATCATCGGATTCAACGTGCGCCCCACTGTGGGTGCGCGAAAGGCTGCAGAACACGAGAAAGTCGATATCCGTCTGTATCGCGTCATCTACCAGGCTATCGAGGAAATCAACGCAGCGCGCGTGGGCATGCTTGCGCCTGAGATTGTCGAGCGCGATACCGGCATCGCCGAAGTGCGCGATGTGTTCAAGGTGCCCAAGGTCGGTGCCATTGCCGGCTGCTACATCACCGAAGGCGAGATTTCGCGCGATGACAAGGTCCGCATCGTACGTGATTCCACGGTCATCTTCGAGGGTACCATCTCGTCGCTGCGTCGTTTCAAGGATGACGTCAAGACCGTCAAGCAGGGCTACGAGTGCGGCATCGGCGTCGATGGCTACCAGGACATCAAGATCGGCGATACCATCGAGGGTTATCGCATCGAAGAAGTCGAGCGCACCGAATAGCCGAATCGTGCATTGTATGCAGGCGCCATCCGGAACGACTCCGGACGGCGCTCTGCGCTTTCATAGGGAAGGAGGCGGATATGAAGCAGAGCTCTGCCAACCGCAAAACCAATGAGCAGGCACGGGAGGTGCTAGCCAATATCCTGTTGTTCGAAGTCAGCGATCCTCGTTTGCGTCTCGTGACCATCACGGGCTGCGAAGTGAGCTTCGACCGCAGCGTATGCAATGTCTACTATGTCACCGAGCCTGATCGCTATGATGACGTTGCCGCGGGATTCGCCGCCGCTGCGGGCCGCATCCGCAGCTTGATGGGCCGTCAGCTTTCGTGGCGCGTCACGCCCGAATTGCGTTTCCTGCTTGACCGCAGCGTCGATGAAGCCGAACGGATTGCAGGTGCCCTTGCCCGCGACGCATGGCGCAACGAGCAAAGCGCTGCCATCGCCTCAGCCCGTGATGATGCGGATGCCGATGGGGAAGCAAGGTAGTCGCCCCATGGTTGCTACCCCTCAGACGAATACCACCTTGGCCGCCATTGCGGAAGCGTTGCGCGCTTACGATACGTTTGCCGTATGCGGGCATGTGAATCCTGATGGAGACTGCCTCGGCTCGCAGCTGGCATTGGCGTTGGCGCTCGAGGCTGCGGGCAAGAAGGTCGATCGGCTTCTCGTGCGCGACGATGCCATCGACGCGGGATTGCGCTTCCTGCCGGGTGCGCAACGTCTCATCCCCGCCGAGTCGTATGACGGCGCACCCCAGGTCTTCATTGCCTGCGATGTGCCGTTGCGCGATAGGATCGGCGCCGCCGCTTCGGTCCAGGACCGTGCCTGCTTGCGTGTGACCATCGACCACCATGCCGTGGATACGTCGATGTCGGAGATGAATTACGTCGACCCGGACGCTGCTGCGTGCGGCCTGCTGGTCTGGGAGCTGATAGGATGCATGGAGGTGCCCGTTTCGCCCGAAATCGCCACATGCTGCTATGTTGCGCTGATGAGCGACACGGGCCGTTTCCAGTACCAGAACACCGACGCGGCCGTTTTTGCGGCCGCGGGCGCCATGGTCGCGGCGGGTGCCGATCCTGCATTATGTTCGCGCGAGGTGTATCAACGCAGGTCGCGGGCTTCCCTTGGACTCGAAGGGATCCTGCTTGACCGCATGGTTGTTGCCGATGACGGCGCCTGGTGCATGGCTGCTCTCTCTGCCGATGATTTCGCATCGTGCAATGCCGTCAAAGCCGATGCGGAGCCCTTGATAGATGTCATCCGCAGCCTCGACGGTATCCGCGTAGCATGCGTTCTGCGTGAGAATGACGGCAACGTCAGAGGCAGTCTGCGGGCGAAAGATGAAGATACGGATGTGTCGCTTCTCGCCCGGTTCATCGGCGGGGGAGGGCATAAGGCCGCTGCCGGCTTCACCTTCAACGGCTCTCTCGGCCAGGCTGCTTCGCAATTGCCCTCGTATCTGGAAGCCCTCTGCTCCCTTCCCGATCCCTGTGACGGCCAAGCGGCGCAAACGGTATTTTCCAAGGTGCGGGAATCATTGTCGGAGGAGGTGCGCGATGTGCGCGGCTAAGCGGGGTGAGAGCGGGATTTCCTGTGTTGTGGGCATCGATAAGCCCCAGGGCGTTTCCTCCCATGACGTGGTCAATTCCGTGCGCAGGATTTTCGGAGAGCGCCGTGTCGGCCATACGGGAACGCTCGACCCTCTGGCGACGGGTGCGCTTGCGGTCTGCGTCGGTCCTGCGGCCAGGCTGGATGCCTACATGGTCAGTGACGACAAGACCTATGTCGTGCGCATCGCCTTCGGCGTGGCAACCGATACCGATGATGCCCAAGGTGAGCCCATCCGCATCGCAGACGTTCCGGAGCTCGTGTGCGACCCCGGATTCGCGCGCTCGTTCGTTGAGAGCCTCGTCGGTCCGCGCAAGCAGCTTCCGCCTGCGTATTCGGCCATCAAGAAAGGCGGCGTCAAGTCCTATGAAGCCGCTCGCAAAGGCTCTGTCATCGAGCTGGAGCCGCGTGACATCGTCATCCATGATGCCGTGCTCCTCGGCCTTGAGACCGATTTCGCCAGTCAGAATCTCTATTGGGATGTGCGGGTCACGGTTTCGAAGGGAACCTACATCAGGTCTTTGGCCCGCGATATCGGTGCGGCCCTGGGCACGGCCGCGCATGTTGAGGCCCTGCGCAGGGAGGCATCGGGCCGGCTGCATGTCGAAGATTGCTGCTCCATCGAAAGGCTCGCCGACAAAGGGCTGGATGCCGTCATCGATCCGGTGTATCTGCTCGGCTTCCGCATGGCATTTCTTAATGATGGGCAAAACGATGACGTGCGCAACGGCAAGTTCCTCAAACCCTCTTCGATTCGGCTGTTCGAGCCCCCGCAGCGATATGACGAATCGGATTGCGGGCCTCTGAGGGCGGCGGTCGCCAGCTGCCGTGCGTTATCCGATGGCGAGCGCGTTTGCTTGGTCTGGGGCAATGTGCTGAGCGCCATCTATGAGTTCTCGGCAGAACGGGGCGTATTGCGCCCGTCCTGCGTGTTTTCGCAAGGAGTTACCCGTGGCAAAGGTCTATAAGGCGGATTCTTCATTCGATTTCAGTGTATTCGAAGGCGCGTCATGCGCTTTCGGCGTGTTCGACGGCGTGCATCTCGGCCATAGGTTCCTGCTCTCATGCGCGGCGAAGACGGCCGCTGAATGCGGCGGCATCTCCATTGCGCTCACGTTCGACATCGATCCCGATGAAGTGTTCCATGCCGACAGGCTCAAGAAGCTCATGGGCAATGGATCGCGCATCGCCGCATTGTCGGAAAGCGGTGTGGACGCTGTGGTGGTGCTGCCTTTCACACGTGAATTCTCCTCCCAGTCTCCCGCGGATTTCCTGTTCTCGACATTCAACGGCTATTCGCCGCGCGCCCTGCACGTCGGGTGCGACTTCCGGTTCGGGACGAAGGCGTCCGGATCTGTCGCCGACCTTCGCGCATGGGCATCGAAGCGCGGAACGCAGATCTGCGCGCATGACCTTGAGAACGCCGCCGGCAAACCCATCACCGCCACACGCATCAGGATGCTTCTGGCGGATGGCCGCTGTGAAGATGCCAACGCGCTTTTGGGCCATCCCTATACGTTCGAGGGCATGGTCACTCAAGGACGGGGGGAAGGTGCGGATATGGGTTTCGCGACTGCGAACCTGGAGCTTCCGGCCATGATGCGAACGCTGGGAGAGGGCGTGTATGCCGCATGGGTGCACGTGGACGGCAAGCGATATCGGAGTGCGATGTCCGTGGGCGTCTCTCCCGTTTTCGGGCGATATCTACGGCACGACGCTTTCAATCGAGCCTGTCCATTCTCTGAGGCCGATGATCAAGTTCGATTCCGTTGATGAGCTGATTGCCACCGTCAACAGCAATATCGACTGGGTTAGGAAAAACCTGTGAGCTGATTCTGTGCATTCAATGGTATTATTCCAATTTGGTATCTTCGCACGGGGCGTAGAATCTCCGTGCGAGCATACATAAGTATCCATTCATCTCAAGGAGGCAAACGTGACACTCCAAGTCGCCTGGATGGCTCCCGTGTGCGCGCTTATCGGCATCGCCATGGCTGCCTATCTGGGATCGTGGGTTCTCAAGCAGGATCCCGGTCCGGACAAGATGAACAGCATTTCGCTCAAGATTCAGCAGGGTGCAAAGGCATTCCTGATGAGCGAATACAAGCTGCTCGTCATCTTCATGA
>CAUWJA010000055.1:0-7802 GCA_963558905.1 uncultured Eggerthellaceae bacterium | reverse complement strand
GTGTCGAAATCCTCGGCGGCCTCCTTCTTCGGCGCACCCAGAACCCAGTCGACCACGGGCATGCGTCCCGGCGGGCGCCCGATGCCGATGCGCACGCGCAGCCAATCGCGCGTCTGCAGCTTGTCGGCAATGGATTTCAGGCCATTGTGGCCGGCCAAGCCGCCCCCGAACTTCACACGGATGGTGCCGGGATCTATGTCCAGTTCGTCATGGATGACCAGCACATCCGCCGCAGTGAGCCCATATGCCTGGCACAGCTGCTTGACCGGACCCCCGGAAGTGTTCATATAGCTTTGCGGCATGGCCAGCACCAGCTCTTCGCCACGATGCTTCACCTTAGCCGTCAGAGCGCCGCATTCGCTTTTCCAATAACGGGCGCCCAGCTCATCGGCCAGCTTCGCAATGGTATCGAAGCCGGCGTTATGGCGCGTATGCGCATATTCGTCGCCGGGATTCCCCAATCCCACAATCAGATGCATGGAGTTACAGCTCCTCGTCAATCAAAAGGCGGGGCCCGAAGCCCCGCCTGATACCTCGAATTCGCACCCGGCACCCTTGGTGCCGCAGACTGCGCTTACAGCGCGAAGTCCTCTTTGCCCTCGAAGACGGCCAGTGCATGGTCGACATCGTAGTCGGCCAGCGTGATGGCGCTGATGGCCTTGGTCAGGCGCACAGCCTCATCAAGCGAGCGCTGATGGATGTTGCGGCCGGTTGCGTTGCCGCATGCGCCACCGACGTGGATCTGGTCATGCAGCTGCGTGAGGAAGGTCTTGGCATCCACGGTGGAACCGCCCGCGCACACCAGGCCGGTGCGGCCGGCTGCAGTGGAGGCAACCTTGAGGTTTTCCGCAGAAGTGGCCCCTTCGCAAGCCGCAGGAGGATTGACCTTGACGAAATCGGCGCCCAGGCACAGCGCAACGCCGGCGGCACCCGCGATCAGCGAGGGCTCCTTCTCGGCGGTGACAGCCTTGCCGCGAGGATAGATCCACAGAACGACAAGCAGGCCCTGGGAGTGCGCTGCGGCGATCAGCTCGCCGGCTTCGGCAAGCATGGTGCTTTCATATTCGCTGCCCAGATACAGGGTGTAGCCCAGGCCGACGATGTTGACGCCGGCATCGCGCATGGCCAGAACAGCGTCCAGGCAATGCAGCTGGGGGCTGTAGGGATCATCCTGGCTGGTCTTGACCAGGTTGGTCTTGGAGTTCATCTTGACCAGATAGTTGATTTCGGGGTAATCGGCCGCATACTGGGCGATCAGACCGCGCTGACCGGCAAGGACGCCGCAAACGCCCTGGGAACCGATCTGGAAGAGATGCTCGGGATCAAGGTCGGCAGCATCGATGCCCTCACCGTAGAAGTCGGCGTTGAGGTGCTCGATCTTCTGATCGCAGGCAAACAGCATCAAACGGCCCGTGCCGCGCGTTGCGGCCATGTAATTGTCGATGTACGTCTCACGGGCGTCCGGCATGACGTCGGCCGGCACCTTCACCTGATCACGGGTGATCTTAGGCATGTTGTCCTCCTACTTGTGCTTTTTCATGAACAGCGCTGAGCCGCCGTGCGCAAGGCAACAGGGCAGACGCGCCGCTTTTCCACTACAGGCAAGTGTAAATCATACCAATTGCCGCACAGAACGCCACCCGGCGTTTCCACGGAAACGGCATCGCAGGCGGCATTCGATGGATGCGTCACGCGTACGGAATCACAGGGAAGACGGGCTCGAGCGCGCGCTTGAAAGCGAAACGCGCCGTCTGGGCGACTATGCGGTGCACGTCTTCGGCGCTATAGCCCGCAGCAATGAGTTCATCCTCATCCATGCCCCGCTCGACATGGTCGATCAGAATCGCATCGAGCAGCGCATAGGACCCCAGGGTGGCTTCATCGGTTTGATCGGGTGCGAGCTCGGCGCTCGGAGGCTTGGCGAGCACATGCTCGGGGATGGGTGCGCGCAAACCGCGCTTTCCCGCCTGCTCGTTGATGTAGCGGGCCATGGCGAAGACATCGGTCTTGTACAAACCCCCGATAGGCGCATACGCACCGGCCGTATCCCCGTACAGAGTCGAATACCCCATGCACGATTCGCTTTTGTTCCCGGTGTTGACAAGCATCCATCCGTAGTCATTGGACAAGGCCATCAGCACGATCATCCTGCAGCGCGCCTGGGTGTTCTCGGCAGCAAGCCCCCGGAACGCGCGCCCCTGGCAATGCGGGGCGATTGCCCGGGCGAACGATTCGTATGCGTCGACGATGGAAACGCGCTCGCAGGAAATCTCCAGGGCGTTGGCAAGCATCTGGGCATCTGTGATGGAATGCTCACTGGAATACGGGCCCGGCAGCAGGTAGCCATGCACATGGCTGCTGCCGAGGACATCGGCGCAGATGCATGCGACAACGCTCGAATCGATGCCCCCTGAAAGGCCGATGACCGCATCCGTGAAGCCGGATGATTCGACGAAACTTCGCAGTCCATCGGCGCAGATGCGGTATTTTTCCGCAATGTCGCAACCCATGGCGGCCCTAACGACGCTGCGTTTCCAGAATGCGCTCGCGCAACCACGCCGCCCATGCATCTACGCCTTCGCCCTTCGTTGCGGAGATGGGGAAGATGGGGGCCTGCGGATTGAGCTGCTCGACTGAGGAGCGGAAGGCCTGCTCATCGAAGTTGAAGACCGGCATGGTATCGACTTTGTTCAGGATGATGGCCTCTGCCACTTGGAATACACCGGGGTACTTGAGGGGCTTATCGTCCCCTTCAGGGACCGACAGTATCATGACCTTGGCGCCTTCGCCCAGATCGAAATCCGTGGGACATACGAGGTTGCCCACATTCTCAACGATGATCAGGTCGAGGTTGTCCAGGTCGAGGGTATCGACAGCGCGGCGGATCATGTCGCTTTCAAGATGGCAGGCCCCGCCGGTGTTGATCTGAACCGCAGCGATGCCCTGCGCCTTGATGCGGGCGGCGTCGACGTTGCTGGCTATATCGCCCTCGATGACGGCGATGTTGAACTCGTCACGCAGCGCCTCGATGGTGGCTAAGATGGTTGACGTCTTACCCGAACCCGGGGACGCGAGAAGATCGAGGACGAACACACCCTTCTCGCAAAACAGGCTCCTGTTCCCATCTGCTATCCGATCATTGCGGGCGAGGATGGGCTGTTTGAGATCTATCTGCATGGACAACGTCCTTTCTAATCGTCCTGGCCGTCGGGAATGTCCACCTCGATGCTGTCGATGGAAAGCTCCTTGCCGGCAATCAGCTCGGCGAATCCGCCGCAGGAGGGACACGTGACATGGTAACGGTCGTGATCGAACTCCAGACCGCATTCGACGCAACGGCTGCGCGGCTGCACCATGGTGATGTCAAGCTGGGCATCCTTGAACAGCGGCGCCTGCTCGCACAGGGCCTCGAAGGCGAACCTGAGGGCATCCTCGATGGCCTCCGTCATGACACCGACCGACAGGGACACCTTGAGCACCCTGGTTGCGTTGTGCGCGCGGGCAGCAGAATCAACGGATTCGATAACGCCCGTCATGATTCCCAATTCGTGCATGGCTTCCTTTCGAATACGCAGAAGGGACCTTTCGGTCCCTTCATGATAAACGCTCTGGGTGCCGCATGCTGCGGGCATTTGGCGGAAGGTCACGCAAAGGGGCAAAAGCAGCGCCGCCTACTTCCCGCCTGCAAGCTTCTTCTTGACGCTGGCCTTCTTCGCTTCCCATTCAGCCTTCATTTCGGCTTCCTCGGCAGCTTCGCGTTCGGCTTCCTCCTTCTGCTTCTTGATCTTGCGGCTCAACGCGACGCGGGCCACCAAAAGGCTGCCCTCGTAGAGGACGAGCAGCGCGGCAAACATCAGCAGCATGGTCACAGGCGAAGCGTCGAGCGTGACCATAGCGGAGATGACCATCAAGACCAGATACACGGTACGCCAGCTGGAACGGAGCTTGGCATAGGGGATGATCTCGAAGAGGACCAGGTAGAACACGACGAGGGGCAGCTCGAATGCGAACCCGAACGCAAGCTCGAAGTTGATGATGACATCGATCCACGAGCGGGCATCAGGGAAGATCTGAGCGAAACCGCCGGCTTGCTCAGTGAGCCACTGAACCGCAGGATGCAAAATGAGCAGATAGCAGAAGATGGTGCCGCAGATGAACAGGATCACGCCGGCGAAGAAGGTGGGCATGAACCATTTGCGCTCATTGGGCCGCAACGCGGGCAGGAAGAACCCGAGGATCTGCCAGAGGATGATGGGCATGCAGGCGACGACCGACGTCCACAATGCCACCTTGAAACGGATGGTGAACGACCCGAAAACGTCGAGCACATTGAGCATGATCAGCCCGTTTGCATCCTTGGGAAGATACTCGGCAACAGGCTGCAGCATGAATTGGATGATGGTAGGCGTTGCAAGATAGAAAACGCACATGGCGATGAACAGCGACACCACGATGCGGACGAGTCGCATGCGCAGCTCGCCCAGATGATCGAAAAGCGGCATTCGCGCCGGACCGATAGGCATGTTAGTTCTCCTTCTCAATCACATCTGCGGATGCGGGATCGGGCTGCACGGCGGCTTTGCGGGCCGGAGCCTTTTTAACACCCAGCAATTCATCGGCGAGCGCCTCATCTGCGGCCTTCTTCGCAGCATCGGCTGCTTCAACCTGAGCAGAGGCCGTCTTGCGCGCCTCCATGATCTTCTCATGCGTCGTGGCAGACGATGCGCTGGTGGGCACAGGTTTCTCACCCGAAGCGATAGCTGCCTCCTTGGCGGCCTTCACCTCGGCGTTGACCTGCTCGCGCGTTTCGCGGGCAGCCTCGGCGGCGGCTTCGCGCTTCTTCTTCTCAGTGCGTTCCTTATCGTATTTGGCCTTGCGGGAGGCGAAGCTCTCCTTCTTTTCGACCTTGTTCTTGTTGTCCTTGTCGATATCCTTGAGCGGATTCTTCACAGGCTCATCGCTGGAAGGATCGTAGATTTCGGTTTTGACAACCTTGTTCATCTCTTCCTGAGCAGAACGGAACTTCCGCACGGCCTTGCCAATGGTCTTGGCTATCTGGGGCAGCTTATCGGGACCGAAGATAAGAAAACCGAACAGCAGGATGAGGAAAATCTCGATACCACTTAAACCGAACACGGCATACCTCTCGACTGTTTGAAAATTTCAGCAACTGCAGCATTCTATCACAGCGGATGAAGGAGACAACCATCATGAAAACAGACCGCCATCCCAGGGGAGGCGGCCTGTTCGGGCAACGCTGCAAATGGGGCTGCGCTAGGCTCCGCCGCCCATGACCACGAGCGCCATCGTCGGCAAGCCGAGAGCGAGGACCAAGATCACGCACACGACGATGGTAAAGATCTTCTTCGTGCGTTCAGCGGCTTCTTTGCGCTTCCGTTCAGCTTCCTCACGGCGCTGTGCCGCCTCGATCTTGGCAGCGCGCTGCTTTGCGCTGACCTTTTGGGATTTCGACATGCGATCAATCCTTCAACTTCATGCGAATCTGCATACCGCGACGCAGAGCTTCCTTCGCGTTGACGCCAACATTCCAATGACCGCCGCGCTCATAGAGGACATCTCCCCCGACCATGGTGAACATGACATCGGCAGGGGAAACGCCGGTCACCACCGCGGCGACCGGATCGACAAGCGGCGTCTGGCGGGAACCGGACAGATCTGCGGCGATGATGTCGGCCCTTTTGCCCACCTCGAGGCTGCCGATCTCGTCTTCCATCTTCAGGGCGCGGGCGCCTCCGATGGTGGCCAGCTCCAGCATGGTCTTCGCATCCAGGAACTGGTCATGGCTGACCGCTCGGTGGATGAGCATGCCCAAACGCATTTCCGCGAACATATCGGCGGTATCCGTAGCGGCAGGCGAATCGGTGCCCAGGCCCACGCGGATGCCGGCCTTCAGGAACTCATGCAGAGGCGCAAGCCCCATGCCCAGCTGAGCATTGCAGCGCGTGCAAACGGCGATGGCCACATCGTACTGCTTGAGTTTCGCGATATCCGCATCGTCCACATGGACGCAATGGACGGCCAGAACCTCATCGCTTCGGAACGCATCCCAGTTCAGGGCGTAATTCACGGGCGTAACGCCGGTCGGCAGCCACATGGGACGGTCGGTCAGGCCGTCATCGTTGGTTGAAACCCCGCGAACGGAAAGCGGCGTTGAGCCGTAACGGATGTATTTGTATTCCTCATAGCTGCCCGCAACATGCATGGCAACGGGAATGCCCAGACGATTCGCAGCCTCGTTGACGCGCTTGAACACGCTGGGATGGCAGGCATGCAGCGCCTTCGGCGCGATTCCCACGCGCATGCGATCCCGATCGGCGGCAGCCGACCATGCCTCAACGTCCGCAAGGGCCTTGTCCATCGCCGCATCGACATCGTGCTTGCTGGAAACGCCGACCGACCGGTAGACGACGGCACGCAGGCCAAGATCCTGCAAGGCTTCGAACGACGCCCCCGTGCTGGAGAAATCCGCAAGCGTGGTCACGCCGCCGGAAAGCATCTCCAAACCGCCGATGACAGCCGAGTCATAGCGGTTGTCACGCGTCATCTTGTCAGCCTTGGCGTGTTCGGCAAGAAGCCATTCCGCGTAAGGCACGTCATGGACGATACCCCGCAAGGCGGTGTATTCCAAATGGGTATGCAGATCGACCAGACCCGGCATGAGGGCGGCCAATCCGAAATCGCGGATCTCCTCATCGGGATAATGCGTGCGCATGCGCTGCGCTCCGCCGATTTCGGCGATGCGGCCGTCGCGCACCAGAATGGCGCCGTCCTCGATCGGAGGCTGCGTGACAGGGAGAATATGTCGGGCACATAAAAGCATGTCGGCTATAATACCCCAAGTTCGGCTGAGGTCAGCACTACAGCCGACTAAATCACCGAGTCGTCACTTTCAATCGAGGAACGGAACATGGAATCCACTGAGCAGCACCCTGCCGCCGCTGCAGGCACCGTCGATACAGCCACCGGCGAACAGGCGCCCGCTTCCATATCTGAAGAGCGCGTCCAAGACATCTTCTCCCACATAGCCCGCAAATACCATCGGTTCAACGCGTTTTCAAGCTTCGGGCTGTACAAGAGCTGGCTGAGGAAAACCGTCGATCTGGCCAACATAACGCCCGATACCGACCTGCTCGACCTTGCGGGGGGCACCGGAGACGTCACGTTCACCGCAGCAAAGCGCACTCCCTGCAGGCATATCCAGCTCACGGATTTCGTCCCTGAGATGCTCGAAGTGGCGCACGACCGCATGAATACCGGGGAAAACTGCGGCGTCCCCATCGACTTCGAGGTCGTTGACGCCCAGAACATACCCTATGCCGACAACAGCTACGATGCCGTTACCATGGCCTACGGCATCCGCAACATCCCCGACCGCATGAAGGCGCTGCGCGAGGCCAACCGCGTACTCAAGCCCGGCGGAACCTTCGCCTGCTTGGAATTCACCACCCCTCCCTGCGCCGTATGGCGCTTCCTCTACCGCATCTACCTGAAGGTGCTGATTCCTTTCTGGGGCGCTGTGCTCGTGGGCGAGACCAAGGACTTCGTCTACCTTGCGAAATCCATCAGGGCGTTCCCCGACCAGGAGACCTTCGCCCAGATGCTGCGCGATGCCGGATTCGTCGACGTGAAATGGCATAACATGGTGGGCGGCATCATCGCCGTGCACACCGGCCGCAAAGCGCAATAGCCGCACGCAAGGCGAAACGCCGGGCACCGCATCTCCGCACCGAATCAAAACCACCCGTGATAACGGGTGGTTTGCTCTTAGGGTGTAACCCAAG
>CAUWJA010000054.1:0-7807 GCA_963558905.1 uncultured Eggerthellaceae bacterium | reverse complement strand
AATTCATCGTTTACGCTTTTCAGTTGACGATTCATGTACTCGTAGAGCCGCTCCATGAAGCACCACCTTTCAAATCGCACTCTTACAGTGCAATTTTAACTCGAAATCGCACTGTAAGAGTGCGATTTTCTTCACCCCGACGTACAAGGCGGCTGCGCCAGCACGACATGTTTCCTCAATGGGATCGCATCATCGTGGCACGCCCCTTGCAGCACCGATGTGCGCGATACAATAGCCCTCGCACTTCGCGGGGTCACCCATAATTCGAGAACAGAACGCCCGCGTTTATTACAACCAATGTAGAAAGGCATCGCTTTGATGCGGATACCTTCTCGCGAGCATGAATCTCGCACCATACCCACGCGTTTTGCGGCGCTATTTGCCGGCATTGCCCTTGCGCTGTGCTGCACGTTGCCGCTCGCCGCATGCGAGAGCAGCTCTTTCAGCGGCGCCCAAACGAGCAACCCCGCCGCCGCGCAGATTGCCGACATTCCCGAATACTCGGGCGCGCTTTGCATTGACGTCAACAACGGCGAGCCAGGCTTTACCAACGACGACTTCAAACGCGGCGCATTCATGGAATTCTCCGACCTCGATTTCGAAGGGCGTTGCGGCGTGGCATTCGCGCGCATCGGTACCGACACGCTGAGCAACGCGCCTCGCGGCGACATTTCGCAGGTGCACCCAAGCGGCTGGGAGCAGCACCGCTACGACTTCGTTGACCAGGAAATGCTCTACAATCGCAGCCACCTAATCGCGCATCAGCTTTGCGGAGAAGACGCCAACGAGAAAAACCTCATCACGGGCACGCGCACCATGAATTCTGTTGGCATGACTTATTACGAAAACATCGTGGCCAATTACGTGAAGCAAACGGGTAACCATGTGCTCTATCGCGTGACGCCCATTTTTGCCGCGAACGACCTCGTAGCACGCGGCGTGCAGATGGAAGCGGAATCGGTCGAGGATGGCGGGCAGGCCGTTCGCTTCAACGTGTTTGTATACAACGTAGAACCCGGCGTGAAAATCGATTACGTCACGGGCAAAAGTCGGGAGTCGAGCGACGTGCCACATGTGGCGACCAGCGGCGAGGCAACCGCTACCGGCGCGGGCGCAGCGCCGAACGCGACTGGCAAAGAAGCCAGCGGTGCATCCACCAAAAGCCCCAATGGAAATGCTCGCTCGGAGAGCACAAATAATACGACCTGGAAGGGCGATGCCAATAATAGCCAAACCAACCAGGCAAACAACGCATCCGGTTCGAGCGATGCAACGAATCCCAGCAACGGCACGGGTTCCGAGGGAGACTCGGCCACCTCATATGGGTCGCAAGAATACGTGCTCAACACCAAGAGCATGAAATTTCACCGCCCGACCTGCTCTTCGGTCGACGACACAGCCGACGACAACAAGCAAGAGGCCACAGCCACGCGCGACGAGCTTATTTCGGAAGGCTATTCGCCCTGCAAACAGTGCAATCCGTAAAGATACATGGAGCAAGGCGGGCATTCGAAGGTGATGCCCGCCTTGAATCCTTTTACTTCCGCACTCAATCGGAAGCAGCATACTGAAGCCGAACGCCAAGAGACATCAAACGACACGAGGACAGCCAGCGCGTTCACGAGCAAGCGGCCCAAACGCAACCAAACCTCAAGCATCACAAAAAAGAAAACCGGCTTATAGGACAAAATGTGTGTCTCTACGGAACATGTGTTCCCTATTGTCAATCGAGCCAAAACGGGAATGGGTCTTTGCGGTGGAGCTCCTCCCAAACGGCCCTATCGCCCCATTCCGGCCTCCCGTCGTCGTGCTTCCGGGATGCCGAATAGACGTCGTAGAGCAGGTCGATGTCGGAGTCCCTCGGCATGGTCGCCAGCTTCTCCCTGGCGGTCCTCGCATCCCCGGAGTGCGCATGGCACCACCAGAACACCGCTTTCACGCGCTTCAGGGTCGTGAGCCCCCTATGGTTTCGAAGGACGGCCCTGAGCTGGGCGTTCACGCCTCCCTCTATCTTGTTGTTGGTGTATGGGAGCGGCGCGGCCTTCGTGAGCTCGGGATCGAGGTAGGTGAACAGCGTCCCCGCCGAGACCAGCGAGGACAGCGACCTTCTCGCCTTCCTGAGCCTCTCGTGGGTGTAGACCCGCCTCCCGTCGACGAGCGTGGTGTCCTCGAGGAAGTCGGCCCAGAAGCCGCACCAGTCGAGGTAGCGCTCGCGCCACAGCTCCGCCTGGTGCAGCGTCTCGATATGCATGAGGTCGAGTGTGATCTGGTACAGCTCCCGTCCCGCCTGGAGCTTCGGCCTCGTCGTCGTACACCTCTTGACCTGGGCGTACGCGTGAAACAGGCATCTCTGCACCTTGGTCCGGGGCCAGGCCGCGCGTACGGCCTTGGCGAAGCCGCTGCCGCCGTCGGTGACCACGACGTCGGGCGCCGGTATCGGCTCCATGAGCGCCGACCACGCCCTCGAGTTCTCGGATTGCGCCATGTACCACGAGACCACCCGATCCTCGCTGCAGCAGATCAGCACGACCAGGCGTTCCGCGAGCCAGACCCCGTCGACGAAGAGGACCCGGTGGAACTCGCCGTCGGGCACCGGCATGGGCCAGACCTCCCAGAACTCCGCGGTCCTGCGCCTGAAGGTCCGGCCGGCGCCGGGCATCTCGAGCTGCGTGTCCTTCGACAGAAGCCACGACAGGAACTCGTCGAAGCGGGCGGCGGTGTCGTCGTAGCGCACGGTGGTCGATGCGCCGCAGGCGGTGCATCTCCATCTCTGCGCCCCCGAGGAGGTTCTGCCGTTCCTCTTCGTCGGACCGCCGCAGTAAGGGCATTTGACCGCCTTCATGGCGCCACCTCTTCCGATGAGCGTTTTAACGTGTCGGAAAAAGGCTATCCACCTGGCGCGACGACGGTTGCACGGACACACATTTTGTCCGAGTGCTTAAATAGAGCGCACGAATTTAAGCAGGCGAAAAAGAGGCATCGGCCTGCGCCGATGCCTCTAATGTGGACACACATTTTGTCCTATAAGCCGCTTTCTACTTGCGGCGGAAAAGTCGTGCGAACAGCCCGCGGCGTTCCGATGCGGGTTCCGGCTCCGATGCGGGTGCGGGCGGGGTAGCGGGGGCCTCATCCTGGTCGCGGGCATCGTCGAGGGCCTCTTCGGCCAGCGCCTCGATCTGCGTCGAGAGGGGAGCGTGCATGACGAAGGACGCCCCTTGCTTTTTGGGCGCGCGTTCCGCTGCGGTGTACGCCTCCTTGATCAGGTGGTCCTGTGCATCGAAGGGCTTCGCGGCGGGTGTGCCGTCATCGTTTCGCGGCAGGAAATGCAGAAGCTCGGTGTAGGTGCCGTCGCTTTGCAGCTCCCGCAGCTTCGCGGTGTCCCGCAGCATGAAGTGCAGATATTCGAGAACGCGGCGTTTGAGCTGCTGATCTTTGACGGGCCAGGCAATCTCGACGCGTTTGTCGAGGTTACGCGTCATCAGGTCGGCGCTCGAAAGCAGCACGGTGCACGCTTGCAGCTCTTCCTCGGAAATCTCCGGCATACGGGGCGTGCTGCCGCGCATCTGGCCGGTTTTCGCATCGGCGACCTGGCGTCCGTCGCGCTCGTCGGCCACGCGGCCTATGGATGCGGGCGCGCCGAAGCAGTAGATGCGCGAGTGCTCAAGCAGGCGGCCCACCACGCTGACCACGCGGACGTTGTCGGTTTCGCCCTCGATGCCCGGCAGCAGGCACGAGATGCCGCGCACCAGCATGTCGGTCTTCACCCCGGCGCGGCTCGCCTGCGCGATCTTCTCCATCACGTCTTTGTCGGTGACGGAATTCGTCTTCATGATGATGCGCGGCGCCTCGCTGTCTGAAGCACCCGCCGCCTGCGCCATCTTCGCCAGCGCGATCTGGGTATCTATGGCGGCGCACAGGTTGGCCTTGATCATCATGGGGGCCACCCAGAGCTCCTCGTAATCGTTCGAGATGGTCTCAAGCTGCATGTTGCGGAAGAACTGTGCGCCGTCGCGGCCTATGACCGGGTCGCACGTGATCATGGACGGGTCGGTGTAGAGCTTGGCGGTCTTCTCGTTGTAGTTGCCGGTTCCCAGCTGCGTGATGAATTGCAGTCCGGAGTCGGTCTTGCGCGTGATCACGCAGATCTTCGAATGCACCTTGAAGTCGCGGAAGCCGTATATGATGTTGCAGCCGGCGCGCTCGAAACGCTGCGACCATTCGATGTTGTTGCTTTCGTCGAAACGCGCGCGCAGCTCGAACAGCGCGGTGACCTCTTTGCCGTTTTCCGCCGCTGTGATCAGGGCTTCCGCAAGGCGCGATTCGCTGGCCAGGCGGTAGAGCGTGATCTTGATGCTGATCACGTCCGGGTCCATGGCGGCTTCCTGGAGCAGGTGGACGAAGGCGTCCATGGTCTCATAGGGGTATGACAGCATCACGTCGCGCTGCTGCACCTGTTCGATGATGCTCTTGCCCCGCACCAGGCTAGCCGGCCATTGCGGCGAGGCGGGCTCGTCGGTGAGGCGCGCGGCGGTTTCGTGCGGCAGCATGCCCGGCAGGGCGAATGCGTATCCCATGTCGAGCGGCAGCCCCACGGCGAATACCTGTGCGCGGCGCAGATTGAGCCTCTTGGTCAGGAACCGCTCGGTGGTTTCGGACAGCGGCCGCTCGCTTTCCAGCTTGACGGCGCCCAGGCGCGCTCGTTTCTTCAGGATGCGCTTCATGTGGCTGCGGAAATCCTCGTCGTATTCGTCGGATTCCTCGTAAGCGTCCAGGTCCGCATTGCGCGTGACGCGGATGACATTGGCGTGCTTAACGGGGTACATGCTGAAAATCCTCGGCGCCATCATCTCTAGGGCGTGCTCTAGCAGGATGAATGAGAATCCCCCGTCGCTTTCGAGCGGGATAATGCGCGCGCAGTTGCGGGGCAGGGGGACTATGCCCATGACCACGTTCTCGGCCGCCTTCGTGCGGGCGGCACGGCGGGCCTCCTTGCTCTCCTTTTTCGCCGGTTTCTCGGGTTCGCCCTGGTCATCGAGGCGCACGGCAATGTAGAGCGCGCCGTTTTCCAGGTGGGGGAAGGGGTGCAGCGCGTTGACTATCTGCGGCGATGTGAGCGGCAGGACGTTGGCTTCCATGTAGTCGACGAGCTGCTTGCGCTGCTTGGCCGTAAGCTCGTCAGGGTAGAGCTGGTGCACGCCTTCGGACTCGAGCGCATGGCGGACGCCCCGGAAGCACTCGGATGCTACGGGTGTCAGCTCGCGTACGCGGCGGTACACCGCTTCAAGCTGCTCGCCGGGGGTCAGGCATGTCTTGGAATCGTAGATGACGGTCTTCGCCAGTTCGAGGTCGAGCAGGCTGCCCACGCGCACCATGAAGAATTCCTCCAGGTTGGAGCACCAGATGGCCACGAACTTGAGGCGCTCGAGCAGCGGCACGCGCGGATCGACCGACTGGTCCAGGACGCGCTTGTTGAACTCAAGCCAGGAAAGCTCGCGATTCTGCATGTAGGGAAGCTTCTCGGGACGCTGCTTGGGGGCCTTCGCCTTCGCCTGTGCGCCGGCGGGCGCCTTCGACTTGACGGCGGGCACGGATTCCTTGGCTTTGGCTTGGTTGCGGGGCGATTCTTCTGCGGATGTTTTCATGGCGCACTCTCCTGCTTGTCCTTCTGAGAGGCGCCGAGGGTTTCCGCACGGGTTGCACCCATGCGGGTCCGCGGGAGGCGTGGGGTCTGCGAACGGCCGGATGGCCTACGGTTACCATCTGGAAACTTCTTGCGCCCCTGTGCGGGTTGCTCCTTGCATTCTGCAATAATCACGGTACGCAAGCCGCGGGGAAGCACCTCTCCTCGCATTCATTATAGCCAACATGGATTTGCGTCGGGTAAAGGGATGGTAACATGCTCGAACAGGTCGATCTCTCAGCGGAACTGGCGAAGGCAGATTACAAGCCGCGCTACAAGGAGCTCATCTCGCGTCTGGTTGTGCTGCAGCAGCGCGCCCATCAGGCGGGAATCGGGCTGGTGGCCCTTTTCGAGGGCTGGGACGGTGCCGGGAAGGGCAGCCGCATCAGCGATCTGATGTGCAATCTGGACGCGCGCCACACGCAGGTCCACGTGCTCTCGCGCAGCAGGGCCAACCCTCCCGAGGTCTTCGAGCCCCGGCATGCGGCGGCCGCGACGCCTTACCCCATCATGAAGGAATTCTGGGACGCGCTCGGCATGCGCGGGGATCTGACCATCTACGACCGCGGCTGGTATACCGCGGCGGCGAGCGCGGTGGTGAAAAGCGGCAATTCCGCCGATGTGGTGCGTGAGCGGCTCGAATCCGTGGGCGCTTTCGAGCGCCAGCTGGCTGCGGATGGCTATGTGGTGGTCAAGTTCTTCATCCATATCTCGGCCAAAGAGCAGCGCCGCCGCCTCATGAAGCTCGCGGCCGATCCGTCCACGTCGTGGCGTGTGGGAAAAGACGAGCTGACCAGGCTTCCGCATTACGAGCGCATCTACGCGGCGTACGAGCGCATGCTGTGTGCCACGGATTTCCCCTTCGCCCCCTGGACGCTGGTCAACGGCGAAGATAAGCGCACGGCCAACCTGACCATAGCCCAGACGTTGGTCGATGCCCTTGAGCGTGCCCTTGCGGCGGGCGAAGACCCCGATGCGCAGGCCGCTGCCGGCAAAGCGGCCGCCAACAGCGCAGGCCTGCTCGCGGCAAGCGATCCGCGTTCCCGCACGCCGGAGGAGACCGCGCGCGTCGAGGCTGCAGCCCGCGCCGAGGCGGCGCAGCAGGCCGTGCATGCGCCGGAATCCTCGCGCTTCGCCTTGAAAGCCGACCGGCCCTCGCTTGAGAACGTCCGCCATGACCTGGTGCTGGAAGAGGACGAATACCGCTGTGCGCTCAAGCGCGAACAGAAGCGCTTCGCGAAGCTGCAGGTGCAGGCCTATCTTGCCGGCATCCCGCTGATGCTGGTCTATGAGGGCGACGACGCGGCGGGCAAAGGCGGCAACATCAAGCGCGTGGCCCAGGCCATCGACGCGCGCTCCTACACGGTGTTCCCGTCGCCTGCGCCCACGCGCCCCGAACTCATGCATCCGCATCTGTGGCGCTACTGGACGCGCCTGCCCGCAGCGGGCCATGTGGGTATCTACGACCGCAGCTGGTACGGGCGCGTGCTGGTGGAACGGGTAGAGGGCTTCGCCAGCCCCGCGCAGTGGGCCCGCGCCTATGATGAGATCAACGAATTCGAAGATGAACTGGTAAAATGGGGTGCGTTGCTCATCAAATTCTGGGTGTCGGTGAGCCGTGATGAACAGCTCGCGCGCTTCAAGGCCCGCGAGGCGGACCCGGCCAAGCAGTGGAAGATCACGGCAGAGGATTGGCGCAATCGCGACAAGCATCCGCAGTACTCGGCAGCGGTGGAGGATATGTTCCGTTTGACGTCGACAGAAGCGGCGCCATGGATTATTCTTGAATCTGACGATAAACGGTATGCTCGCGTGAAAGCATTGGAAATCATCAACAAGGCGCTTGAAGAGCGCTTGGAGCGCTAGGAGGCTCGAAATGATCGAATTGTTCGGAATGCAGATTCCGGCGGTGGCCATCTGGGTGGTCGTCGCCGTCGTCGTGGTGTTCATCATCGCGTTCATCGCGAAGGGGTTCATCGACGAGATGAAGAAATAGGGCGTGCGGCCCTATCGGTTCGGACTTCGGACCGGCCGGTTTTTAATGACTTGATGAATTGAGAGAAGCGCCCCCTTCCCAGGGGGTGTTTTTCTCTATTATTGGAGTATGGAACATATGCCTAGAAATAC
>CAUWJA010000053.1:0-7905 GCA_963558905.1 uncultured Eggerthellaceae bacterium | reverse complement strand
CCGGCTCCACGAATAACCCCAGGTCAGGCACAATGTCTGGCCTTTTTTATTGCTTCGGCGAAGTACAGGGAACGGCATCCGGGTTCGATGCCGGCAAAATCAACGGGCTCTGCGGCTTGCCCCGAAGCGGCGCAAGGGCACGCTATTTCGATCCGGTCTTCCCCATGCGGTCGCGGAACTGTGCGAACTTCTCGCGAACCGTGCCGGCATTGACCCGCCATTGGTAGTTGGGATGATGCTTGAGAAACGAGCGCTTGGCGAGAACCACGATAAGCTGGATGACCAGCATCGTTATCGCGCAGGTCAGGAAGAAATCAGCCACGAACGCGTTTCCCTCGAGCCATGCATACGCGGTCGCAAGGCCGAAAAATGCAGCGGAAGCCCAGTCGATCCAGGTGAACACCACTATGAGGACCTCTTTGGCCCGCGCAGGCGTATGACGCCACGATACAATCATGTAGATGGCCACTGCGAGGATGGCCAAAATGATGAGCAGCGGGAGAATGCGGTACAGACGGGCTGCGAGCATTGCGGGCATCGTGCCACCATCCTTCCAGAAACCGGCTTGATGCCGGCTCCTCAAAGCCGGCAGAAAAAAGCTGCAGAGCATGATACCACGCCCTGCAGCAACCACGTTTTCAGCACGTCAACGGTTGCCGGCACCCGTTGGCATCGGAGACGCCCGTCAACCGCCGAAAACGGCTATTCGCACAGCAGCTTGGCTATCTGAACCGCATTCGACGCCGCCCCTTTGCGGATCTGGTCCCCGCAGCACCACAGGCTGAGTCCGCACGCACCCTCCGGCGCCGAGATATCCTCGCGAACGCGGCCTACGAACACAAGGTCCTGATCGGTGGTGTCAAGCGGCATGGGGTATCGCATGGCAGCAGGATCGTCGACCAGCTTGACGCCGGGAGCCGCCGCCAGGACGGCACGGGCCCGATCGGCCGTGACCGCATCGCGGAATTCGAGCGTGATGCTCTCGGAATGCGACCGGAGAACGGGAACACGGACGCACGTGCAGTTGACGCGGAGGTCGGGCGCGTGCAATATCTTACGTCCCTCGTTCTGCATCTTCATCTCTTCGGATGTATAGCCGAATTCGTCGAAGCCGCCGATCTGAGGAATCAGATTGCACGCCAGCTGGTAGGCGAATGCGCGGGGCCCGTCGACCGGCTGTCCTGCAGCGATTCGGCCAAGCTGGGATTCCAGCTCCCGCAAGCCGTTGATGCCGGCTCCGGAAGCGGCCTGATATGTGGAAACCACCATGCGCCGGATGCCCGCGATACGGTGCAACGGATTGACGGCGACCATGGCGATGATGGTTGAGCAGTTCGGATTCGCAATGATGCCGTGGTGGTTCAAAGCATCCTCAGGGTTGACCTCGGGAACCACCAGAGGCACATCGGGGTCGAGGCGGAATGCGCTCGAATTGTCGATGGATACCGCACCTTTCTCCCTTGCGATAGGGATGAAGCGCTCGGCGATGTCGTTTTCCGCAGCCCCGAGCACGATATCCACACCGTCGAAGGCGGAATCGGTTGCCTCCTGCACGGCAACGGAGTCTCCGCGGAACCGATACGTCTTGCCCGCCGAACGCGCACTTGCCAGCAGCTTCAGATCGGCCACCGGGAAATCCTGCTCCTCAAGGCATTTCATCATCTGCTGGCCCACGACGCCCGTGGCACCGAGGATGGCGACCCTGTACCGCCTCATGCCTGCTGCCCGCCTTTCCGACCGTCGTCATCCGACGGAACGCATACGATATTTCCTTCACTGTCAACGAACGCATCGTAGATGACCCTGATGGCACGCTCGAAATCATCATTGCTCACACCGACGATGATGTTCATCTCCTCGGAGCCCTGGGCGATCATGCGGATGTTGATCCCGGCATCGCCGAGCGTCCCGAACAGCTTGCCCGAAACGCCGGGACGGCTCGACATGTTCCTGCCGACCGTCGCCACAAGCGCCAGATGGTCCATGACCTTGATCTCATCAGGGGAAACCTCATCGCGGATGTCGGCGATGATCGCATAGAGGTTGTTGCGGACCTCATCGCCATGCACCACAACCGCAAATGAGTCGACGCCGCTCGGAGTATGCTCGATGCTGACGCGATAGCGCTCGAACACGGTGAGCACCTTGCGCATGATGCCGATCTCATGGCACATATGGGCCTTGCGGATATGGACGGCGACGAAATCCTTCTTGCCGGTGATGCCCGTGATGAGAGGCTCCTCTCCTCCCTCGGTCTTCTCGCTGATGACCGTGCCCGGATCATCCGGCCGGTTGGTGTTCTTGATGACTAAGGGGATGCCGGCATCACGCACGGGGAAGATGGCCTCTTCATGCAGAACGGCAGCGCCCATATAGGACAGCTCGCGAAGTTCCGCGTAGGTGACGCGGCTGATGGGCCTGGGGTTTTCGACGATGCGGGGGTCGGCGGTAAGGAATCCCGAGACATCCGTCCAGTTCTCATAGAGATCGGCACCCAGGCACTGGGCGACGATGGCGCCGGTGATATCTCCGCCACCCCGATCGAGAAGGCGGATCTGCCCGTCGGTGGTCGCGCCGTAGAAACCGGGAAGAACGAACCCGTGCTCCGCGCCGATGACGGACTTGAGGCGCTCGGCCGTACGATCGAGCGCAAGCGTGCCGTCGTGGTGGAAGCTCACGACATCGGCGGCATCCACGAAAGGCAGGCCCAGGTATTCGGCCATCAGGCGAGCGGTGAAATACTCCCCCCTTGACACGATGAACTCGGGCGAAAGCCCGCCTGCGAGCACGTCCGCGGCAAACGCATCGAATTCGGATTCGATGGGGTACGAGAGGGCGAGTTCGGAGGCGATGTCGCAGAACCGCTGCTCGATGGCGGAAAGAAGCTCCGAGCAATCGACATGGTACTGGATATGGGCATTGACCAGGTATAGAAGGTCAGTGACCTTGTTGTCTTTCTTATCGCGCTTGCCGACAGCGCTCACCACCACGAAACGGCGCGCAGGATCGGATTCGATGATCTTGCCGATCTTGCGGAACTGCCCGGCCGAACTGACGCTCGACCCGCCGAATTTCGTTATCTTTATCATGCACTACCCCGCTCTTATCGCTACACTTCGAAGATGCAGCCGTCCGTCAGGACATGCCGCATCCGACGCCCCCACCATCCTGCAACCCGCAGATGCGCGTCCGGATGGAAATCTTCGACCCTTTGAGGAGCATCGATGGCATCAATGTATCACAGCACGCGTTCACCCGAAGGCCAATGCACCGCCAAACGGGCGGTTCTGGACGGCATAGCGCCCGATGGAGGGCTCTATGTCACCGACAACCTGGGATCGCGCACATTCTCCCCTGAGGAATTCATCGACCTGCCGTACCGAGAAACAGCAGGACTCATCCTCTCGACGCTCCTGGACGATTACACCCCGGAAGAGATCTCCTCTTGCGTTGAGGCGGCTTACGGCTCCACCTTCGACACCGCCGAAGTGGCTCCGATCGCCTCGGTCGGATCCGATTTCATCCTCGAGCTGTTCCACGGCCCCACAAGCGCCTTCAAAGACGTTGCTCTGCAGATGCTTCCCCAGCTCATGGGGCGTGCTGCCGCGCAAACCGACGAGCGCATCATGATCCTCGCCGCCACCAGCGGCGATACCGGGAAAGCCGCACTTGCGGGCTTCGCCGGCGCACCCAATCTCGGCATCACCGTCTTCTACCCCCATGGAGGGACAAGCGAGATACAGCGCCTTCAGATGGTCACGCAGGAAGGCGGCAACGTGGCCGTCTGCGCCGTCAGGGGCAACTTCGACGACACGCAGAGCACCGTCAAGGAGATATTCGGCGATACGGAGCTCAAACGTTCGCTGGCTGCTTCGGGAATCGTGCTCTCGAGCGCCAATTCCATCAATATCGGCCGCCTGGCTCCGCAGGTGGTCTACTATTTCACGGCCTACGCCCAGCTGTGCCGCTCCGGAGCCATCGAAGCGGGCCAGACGGTGGACTTCTGCGTGCCGACCGGAAACTTCGGCGACGTCCTCGCAGGCTACTTCGCCTTCCGCATGGGGTTGCCGGTGAACCGTTTCATCGTGGCCAGCAACCGCAACAACATCCTCACGGACTTCATCACCACAGGGGTCTACGACCGCAACAGGCCGTTTTTCAAGACCGCCTCGCCCAGCATGGACATCCTGATATCGAGCAACCTCGAACGACTGCTGTACTACATCGCATCCGACGCCCTTCGTGCAGGAGAAGACCTTGACGGAGCTGCCGACGCGTGTTCGTACACGGCCTCCCTCATGGAATCCTTCGCCCGAACGGGCCGCTATCAGGTCTGCGACGCCGTTCTGAATCGCATCCAGGCGCTGTTCGCATGCGGATGGGCCGCCGACGATTCGGCCAAAGACGCCATCCGCCGCGTTTTCTCCGACACAGGCTACCTCATGGACACCCATACGGCCGTTGCATGGTGCGTTTCGGAATCCATCCCCCGGGATGGGGCGGACGCCCGCGTCGTGCTGTCGACGGCAAGCCCCTATAAGTTCGCCGGCGAAGTGCTGGACGCATTGCATCCCGGCGAAAGCCATCCTGCAGCTGATGCCCGCGATGACTTCGCATGCATGCGCCGCGTCCAGGCGGAAACCGGCACGACGGCTCCTGTTGCGCTCATGGAACTCGAACATGCCGCCATCCGATTCAGCGACGTGATCGAAGCCGATCAGATGCGTTCCTACGTCGCATCCAAGTGCAAGGAGATTCTGGCATGATGAACAGCGATCGCGTTTCAGCCCCCTTCGCCCCGTTCACCATCACGGTGCCGTGCTCCACGTCGAACATGGCGGTGGGATACGACGTCTTGGGCATGGCGATGGGCCTGCATTCCGTTTTCACCTTCAAGCCCTCCGAACGGCTGAGCATCACAGGCTGCCCCGAGCAGTTCTGCAATAAGGACAATCTGGTCCACCGCGCGTACCTCCACGCATGCGCCGAGCTCGGCCTCGACCCCATCCCCTATGCGCTCGAGATACGCGCCCAGGCACCGGTTGCACGCGGACTCGGGTCCAGTTCGACGTGCATCGTCGCAGGCATCATGGCCGCGGCGGCCATGGCGCACAGACCCATCAGCCGACAGGAGACCGTGCGCCTCGCCACGCAGATGGAGGGGCATCCGGACAATGCGGCGCCTGCCGTCCTGGGGTCGCTGGTGTGCTCGTTCACCCCTGAAGACGGCAATCCCGTATGCATCCCGCTCAACGTGGACCCATCCCTTCGATTCGTCACGCTCATACCTGATTACGAGGTGAAAACGCACGAAGCCCGCAAAGCCGTGCCTGAAACCGTCAGCACCGAAACAGCCGTTTGGCAGATGGGCCGATGCACCGCCGTCGCCTACGCCCTCCAGAATGCGGACATGGAAGTCCTTGCGGCCGCAGTCGACGACCGGCTGCAGGAACCCTACCGCAAACGGTTGATCCCCGAATACGACGAAGCCAAACGCATCAGTGCCCGGCATGACGCCGTGATGTGGATTTCCGGAAGCGGAAGCACGTTGATGGCCGCGATTAAAGGAGACGGGGCGGCGCAGCAGCTGGCCTGCGCCCTGCGTGAAACCTGGCCTGCTTACACGACCATGGTGCTGACATGCGATGCCGAAGGCGCGTCGCTTTCCTATGAATGAAGCAGGCAGGCATCGCGGGCCGGACCGGCCTCAGGACCCTCCACCCCTTCGCAGCTTTCGAAATCAGGGATGAACGACTCGTCGGCAGCGTCGCCATCCTGCCAGAAATACTCCTCGACTCCCAGGGCATCCAGGCTGTCGAGGAGTTCTTCGTATTCTGCCCGCGAAACCGCGCAGGCCAACTCGGGAAACCGCGCCGATGCTTCCGGCATGGGCGTGAACTGGCTCATCAAGCTGAATACGATGCGACTCCCGAAACGGCGCACGAGGCGCTCCAGCGACGCCTCGGTGCTCTCGAGCTGTCCGGGGATCAACAGGATGCGCACGATGATGGCCGCATCGGTTCGCGCCATGGCCGAGATGGCATCGAGTGCGACCTGCGGATAATCAGGTGCGGACGAATAGCGCAATGCAGCACCGGCATCGCCGTAACGGTAGTCGGTGAGGAAGACGTCGACGTATTCGCCCACCATGGCGATGGTCTCCGGCGTTTCGTAGCCGGATGTGTTGTACACCACAGGCAGCGTCAGCCCGAGCTTGCGGGCGATATCGAGCGCATCGAGCACCTGGAGAACGTAATGGGTGGGCGTCACCAGGTTGATGTTGAGCGCACCGCGGCGCTGCTGCTCCAAAAAGATCTGCGCAAGACGCTCCACCGAGATATCCCGGCCGACGCGCCCTTCAGCGATGCAGGCGTTCTGACAGTACACGCAATGCAGCGGGCAATGGGAGAAGAACACCGTACCGCTCCCCTGATCACCCGAGATGGGCGGCTCCTCCCAGAAATGCAGCGCCGCGCGGGCCACACGGAGCTCATCGGCGGCACCGCAGACGCCGCGAGACCCCGATGCCCTATCGGCATGGCAGCGGCGCGGACAGAGTTCGCATGATGTGGGCAACGCTCTGATGACGGCCTACCCTTCGTTTTTGACACGGCGGGCAATGCGGTCGGCAACCGAGAGGTCTTCCCGCCGATCCCTGCCCCAAAAGACCACAGCCAGCATGTCAGGACCGACATGGGAACCGATGACGGGCCCGATGGAGCATTTCAGGAACAGCGCCTCCTCTTGTCCGATGGCATCGATGAGACGGGAGGCGTCTTTGGGGCAATCGGCGTCGCCGATGATGACGCACTGCATGGGGACATCGCGGTCGACGCGCTGAGCGTAATACTCGGCAAGCTGCTTGATGCCTTTCTTGCGTCCGCGCGCAACGCCCTTCAAGGTCAATCCGCCCTCGAGGTCAATCGACAGAAGCGGCTTGACATCGAGCTTGGAGCCGGCTGAAGCCACCATGTCGGGGATCCGCCCGCCGCGCCGCAACGACTCGAGGTCGTCGACCATGAACAGGGCGTTGACGAAGTAACGGGCTTCTTCCGCCCAGTGCGCAAGCTCCTGCGCCGACAGGCCCTTGTCTCGCTGGTCGAGGGCATCATGGATCAGCAGGGCCTCAGCCACGGAAGCCAATTTCGTATCCACCATGTGCAGTTCGAAACCGGGATGAGCAGCACGCGCCTGATCGGCAAGCAGGCAGGCGGTGGAAAAGCTGCCGGAAAGGGCGCTCGAGAACCCGAGGAACACGCACGGCTTTCCCTGGGCGGCAGCCCATTCGAACGCGGCCATGTATGCGGGAATGGGCACCTGGGCGGTCGTGGGCTGCTCCCCTTTGCGCATGCGCTCGAAAAAGCCATGCGCCGAAGCAGTGCGGTACAGGTCGTCAAGATGCTCTTCAGCCCCGAACAGATAAGGGAATTCCACCAGATAGACGCCCTCCCGGTTCACGATGGAATACGGCAGGTCGCAACAGGAATCTATGATGAGGGTGCATTCAGCTTGCATGCGATATCTCTCTTCGTGTCATCGTTCCGCAGCGCGGACGCGGTCGTGATCAGAATACTCCGGAAGGCCGCGATCCCCGCAGGCAGGCCACCATATGAGCCCGCCTGTGCCACAGACCCTCTTCCAGGCCGACAGGATACGAATGCGGGTTGAGAAGGCGTTTCTGGGACTCATCAAGACGTTTGAGCTCGCCTTCGACGCGCGCACGTGCCTCCATGGCGCTTCTCATCGGAGCATCAAGAACGGATGCTCCGTTACGCGCCAAGGGCTTGAGGAGAAGCTCCGATTCGAGGCCTTCGAGCTTCTTCGTGCGCAGTATATCGGCGGGATCGACGATAACGCATCCATCGTTGACGGAGCCGCCCACCTCGAAGACCATGTCGCCCGCCA
>CAUWJA010000052.1:0-7926 GCA_963558905.1 uncultured Eggerthellaceae bacterium | reverse complement strand
AACGGCCGCCCGTAGGCTCCATGTCTTCGACCACCAAGATGGGAGAGTTGGTCCAGCGCTTGACGAACTCCCAGTCCACCAGGTCGTTCTCGATAATGATGTGCTGCCAGCACAGGGCCAGCGCGGCATCGGTGCCGGGCTCGAGGTTCAGCCAGTAGTCAGCTTCCTTGCCGGAACCGGACAGACGCGGGTCGATGCAGATATGGACATCGGCCTCGGTCATCTTGTCGACGATGTTGCGGCAGGAGTCGTCGTAGTTGGAATTCTCAGGAGCGGTGCCCCACTGAACATAGACGCGCGGTCCGTCACGCAGCGCAAACCACGGTGCGCCGTCGACGGAGCTCAGCCAGCCCATGAGTCGGCGCGGACCCTTGCAGATAGAGGACGCCACTCGGCTGTTGGGGCTGTCGAAGAGCCACTTGTAGAATGCATAGGGGCCGTACACCCATTGACGCGACGTGCCGCACATGCCGAAGCAGGTCTGCCCGCCGTATTTCTGGATAGCCTCGTTGAACTTCTCGCCGATGGTTTCCATTGCCTCATCCCATGAGATGCGCACCCAGCCGGGATCTTCGCCCTTGGGGTTCGTGCGCTTCATGGGATGGTAGATGCGTGCGGGGTGATAGCACGCCTGCAGGGACGCTTGGCCCTTGCTGCAATGGTTGCCCGACGACTGCGACGAAGACTGGTCGCCTTCGGTCTTGATGACACGCCCGTTCTGCACCGTGACCCACACACCGCATTCCATCTTGCCGCAACCACGGCAGCAGGAACGGATGCGCTTGATCTCAGATGCCTCTTCGGGAGTCGTCGTATTCTCAGCGAAAGCGGTTCCACCCGACACGGTGCCGGCAGCGGCTGCTGCAGCAACGGTCATGGCCGACAGTTTCGCGAAAGAGCGACGCGTCATGGTCAACTTGCCCATTGATTCCTCCTTCTTAGCCTTTGAATGCTTCGGGAAACTTCGGCCCGATGCGCACATGCAGCCTTCACCCCTGGCTGCCGGGCGGCCGATCGGATGCCGGTGCCCGTTTCCCCATTCATGCCGGAATGCACGATTCCGACGCTTGCATTATTGGAAGGAATGCCGCCCGGCACATCATGCAAAGTATGAGAAATGCGTTCAGAACAGGCTTCCCGCCCATCATGCCTTTTGCATGATTTATACGAACACGTAGGTCAGAGTTTCGCGATAAGCGTAGGTCAAACACTGCATGCATACCGAAGACGGCCAATGATGCTACAATCGGTACCCGTATCGGGAACAATCGAGGAGGGGACATGTCCAAACGCATCGAAGAACTCGACACCGACCAAACCCGCGATCCCCTATCGCCTTCGATGTTCCTCAACAGCCGCATCTGGGGCTTCGCCTTCTCGCGCGCATGGATCTATCTGATGTTTCTCGGGGTGGGCGCAAGCATCCTGATCTTTTCCGACGAAGGCGCATCGCGCACCCTCTACATCTCATCCTCACTGGCGCTGACCGTCACGCTGCTGTTCGGCGCCGCGGCCCCCCAAACGGCCGAACGGGTCCTGATGAACCGCGCCTGTCGCGCGGCGGCCGCCTTCCTGACGGCGGCGGGAACGCTGTGCGCGGCAGCAGCGGCAGGCGCCCATGGAGCGTCCGGCCAGGCCCTTGCCATCTGCTCCGGTTTCACCACGGGCATCGGCTCCGGCATCATCACCCTGTGCTACGGCGAGATCTACGCGCGCCGTCCTCCGGCGGAAGCGGGCATAGAGATCCCCATGGCCGCGCTCATCGCAGGCGTAACCTTCGCCGCCATCTCCTTCCTTCCGGCGGCAGAGGGCATAGTCATCACATCCATCCTGCCCCTTGCGAGCGGCTTCATCATGAACTACCAGCCCCACGTATGGGACGCGAGCCGGGCGCCCGGCACCGACCGCACCGTATTCAAGATGGCGAAGTCCCGCATCATCATCCGCATCGGCATCTGCGGCTGCGGCGTGGGCATCGCCGACAGCCTGAGCCGGCAGGCGTTCATCGCCGTCAGCGGCATCTCCGCCCACGACCTGTTCCATCCCGCACTGCTCATCAGCAGCATCGTGCTGGCCGCGGTGCTCATATCGTTCATGCTGCTGCGACACGACCGCGCCATCAAAGAGCTCTACAAGCTGGTCACGTTCCTCATCGCCGCATCCATCGTCTTCCTGCCGGTGTTCATGGAGGGAAGTTCTGCTGCAGAAGGAGCGCTGCTTGCCATCGTCGGCTACAACACCTTCAACATCTTCATCTGGATTCTGCTCGCCGACATCTCATACAACTTCAAGCTTCCCGCAGTCATCGTCTTCGGCATGGGCTGGGGCATGCTCACCGTGGGCGCCACCTTCGGGGAGATCATCGGCGGTGCAGCCTGCAGCATGATCCCGATGAATCCGCAGGCCGTGAGCTTCATCACCGGCATCGCTGTGCTCATGGTTTTCGGCGTATGCACCTTCGTGTTCAAAGACGACGACCTCATGGACCTCAACGAAATGGCCCCGCTGGTCGATTCGGCGGGCTCGGCCATGGGCAAAATGCTCGCCGAGGAAGACCGGACGGACGAGGAGAGCGGCCAGACCCCGGTCAGATTCTACGAATGCTGCATGGAGCTGGCCCGCAGCGCTGGGCTCACGCCGCGCGAAACAGAGATTCTGCTGCTGTTCGCCAAAGGCCGCACCAACACGCGCATCCAAGAGGAGCTCTACATCTCGAAGGGCACCGTGACCACGCACCTGCAGCACATCTACCGCAAGGCCGGCGTGCACTCCAAGCAGGAACTGCTCGATATGATCGAGGCGCTGCGCAACGGCTGATGCGCACGCAACGGTTGCGGACCCCCAGACGGCCTGCCTGCAACCGCACGTGTCATCACCGGATGGCCGTGAACTGCTCCGCGCTTTCCGCACCCGGAGCGGCGTTGCCGGCGCACGCGATGAAAGGACTCGGGCGCACCATGGCGAAGCGCTGCCCGCCTTCCATCTTCATCCGCATGATGCGCATGCCGAAGGCGGACGCTGTCTGCTCAGGAGCTTTCTGGAACAGGGAAACCACCAGCTCGCAGCGGGCCTTGGCGCATGCCGAGGCGAAAAACGCACGCTGCCTATCCGCCTCGGCGATCGCAGCATCCGGGCTTGCGCCATTGCGCACGGCCGGTACGAGCCCATCGACGGCTCCCAGAACCACCACCGCCGAAAAGCCCAGACCCGCCATATGCGAAGCCGAGCAGATGCGCACGGCACCGGCGGCATCGTCGAATCGCTGGAACCGGGCATTCGCGCTCACACGGTCGCACAGCCGCGCCGCATCCTCGCGCTCGGCGATGCCTTGCGCCATGCGCATGAACGCGGCATCCCCGTCCGGGCACACGCAGCTCAGAAGCGAGAAGCCCCGCAATCCGCTCGCCTGCTGCACGAAATCCTGCGCCCGGGCAAACGATGCGCGAAGCTCTTCGGCGCCTTCGAAGGCCGCCTTGCGGTCCGAGCACAGGCGCTGTCGGGCGGATTCGAATTCCAGCCCTTCGGCTTCGCACCACTGCGAGAACTCCAACCAGGCACGGGCTGCAAGACCGCGCTGGCCGATGCCGGCCCACATGCGCCACGAAAGCGGACAGTCCGGATGCGCGAGCAGGTTCAATCGCACGTAAGAGGCAAGCGCGCCGGAAGAAGACGCCTTGCGCGGATCGGCCGCCAGCGGGTCGAAGGCAACGGACTCGGTGCTTTCCAGAAGGTGGGCATGCAGGGATTCGCGCACCGCCTTCGCCCATGCGGCATTCGGCACGACCACGCATACATCTGAGGGCGCAAGGCCGGGATGGCGGGCAAGAAGCATCTTGACCAGCGATGCCGCCCCTTCGAGCTCGGCTCGGGCGGTCCGCCATTTCACGATGCGGACGCTTTTGTCATCAGGCGCGATGGCGTGTGCGCGCAGGGCGTCGTCATGCGGGGCGCAATCGGCTCCATCAATGCAGCGGGCGAAGGTGCGTATGCGCAGCGAGCCATCCTGCCGCGAGGCCAGAAACGCCCGGACGCATTCACCCTCGGAGACGAAGGAGGCCCCGGGGGCGCCGACGGCGAACAGACGGCGGCCGAGCTTTTCGCAGAGCCGCCTGGCATCCGGACTGTACAGGTCCCAGTCATCGGCGATGACGCATCCGATGTCTTGCACCCATGCGGCCGCGAAGCCCCCATCCAGCGCCTCAAGTGCACATTCATACACCTCATCAGCCATGATGAGGCCGTAAGCGCGGGCCATGCGCGCCGCACGGGCGGCTGTATCGGATGCGGAAGCAGACGGCGCATCATCCGAAACGCAGCGCAGAGCGGTCATGGCGTCGGCAGAGAGGAAACTGCGCTGGGCCGATGTCGCGATGGCCGCAGGTGCACCCGAAGCGCTCGCGGCATCGCATGCCAGCTCGGCCGCCAGGGAGAACACAGAGCGAATTCGCACGGTTCCGATATCGCATCCCTCCGATGCCAGCCTCCTGGAAAAAGCCGCGGCGGCCTCATCGGTGGCCGTCACGACGAGCAGCGCAGCAGGTTCGGTTCCTTCGCCCAAAAGCTTTGCCGCATGCCGCACCGCGGTCTCGGTCTTGCCGTCACCCGGGTGCGCCGCAACCATCACGCGTCGCCCCTCCAACCGAGAGGCCTGTTCGCAGGTTATCGTTGCCATGGTTTCCTCCGTCTGCATGAAACTCTCCTAGCGCTCGAAGATATCCGGGCAATTCAGAAGATCCCGGAACATGTGCATGGATTTCTTGGGGCTGGCCATGTCGTATTTCGGCGGATGCATCTCATTGCGTTCGACCGTCCCGCTCAGCAGATCGCCCGCGAACACCTCCTCGTAAAGATGCAGGGCACCGGTGGGGCAGATGTCCTCGCAGCAATGGCACAGCACGCAATCGCCGGGATAATGGTTGACGCCGATGGTGCCGTCTTCATCGTCGAACTTCGCGATGGCGCCGGTCGGGCAAAACGTGGCGCACATGCGGCAGGAATCGCATACGTCGGGATCGATGACGACATGGCCCCACAGGCGCGTTTCGATCAGCTCATCGGAGGGTTCGCCCAGCGCGGCAAGGTTGTCCAGAAGACGCTCGCGCCTATCGGGGATGAAATGCGGCAAGGTGCCGTCATCCATGACCTTCATCACCGGTACCGCCGGCGCCTCGGCCGAAGTGCCGGCAGGAAGCGCCCCGTCGGGTCCGGAACTGCCAAGAGCCTGTTCGGCGGCAAGGTGCGCAGCAAGCCGCACCTCGTCTTTGGCGCGGAAGAAGAAATTGCGGCGCGACTCATCGCAGGCCTTCGACGCATCCGCTTTGACCGAAGAGGGGAAGCGCTCGGAAATCTCAACACGCATGGGGCATGACCATACGCGCATGAGCTCGTTGCAGGTATCGCAGACGGCACGGGCCGTCTCAAGACCCACCGCATGGTCGCAGGATGCGCAATCGCCTGTCACCAGCACGACCTTCGTGCACCCTTCGACAGCCAGGGCCGACAGCAGGGACTCCTCCACCCGGCCGAGGCATTCCACCGCAACCACTTTCTCGCCATCGAGCTGCTTGCCCGCAGCATCGACGATCTGACGGCATGCGATCACGGAAACACCGCCGGCTGCGCGCATGGCGTTGACCGCGGCCTCCTGAAGCTGCGCATCATTGGGCATATGGGCTTCAAGGGCGCAGGTCGGACAGACGGTCGCGCATGTACCGCAGCCGATGCAATTCTCAGGTGTTATGACCAAGCTGTTGTCTTCAATGGAGATGGCGCCGGAAGTGCATGCTTGCGCACAGCGCGAGCATGTTGCGCGACGATTGCGCACGACTACGCACCGCTGGCTATGAACCGATATATCGGCACTCTGAATTCTTTCGAACAACTCGTAAGCGTTCGCAATGGGAACCATATCTGCCTGCTTTCAAGACGAGATGGCCCCCAACCCCGCTGCAAAGTATACACCCCGGCACGGCCGTTGGGTGCCGCATGGCGAAATGCGTCAGTCAGTTCGACCAGAGATAACCGGCGCCGCGGACGGTTTCCAGATGCTGTGCGGCTTCAGGCCCCAACTTGGCACGCAGGCGGCGGACATGCACGTCAACCGTGCGCGAGCCTCCGTAATAATCGAAACCCCAGACCTGGGACAGCAGCACCTCGCGAGAATAGATGCGGCCCGGATGCGTGACCAGAAACGAGAGCAGCGCATACTCCATAAACGTCAGATCGACCGGAGAGCCATTGACCTTCACCTGATAGGTGGCCAGGTTGATCGACATCGGACCCACCTGGATGAAATCGGCGTCCCCTGTGGCCTCACCGGGCCACAGCAGCTGATGGCAGCGCAGCTTCAGCTCGTCATCGCTGGCAGACGCCACCGAGAAATCGCAGGCCACACGCACCGGTTTGCGGAATCGGGGAAGCGCGGTTTCTTCGACCACCATCATCAAAGCGGGGAATTCCGAAGAACCGCTTTCCATCACCAGCCGCTCGAATTCCGAGGTTGGCAGCGCGAAGGGCGATGAGCCGTCCATGAGCACAAGATCCGGCGAAGGCACCCGACCCGCAGCCGCATCGGGAACCATGGAACCCATGGATACCGGCATGCGCCCGACGGCAAGGATACGGGACAGGGGCTCGGCCGCAACGACAACCCGGGCATCCATCGACCCGAATAGACGACGGGCCCGATCGGCATCAAGCGCGCGCCCGCAGAATGCGACGACAGTTTTGGAATGCATGGCCCCTCCCCTCTTACAGGACAGACAGATAGCGATCGAGCTCCCACGAACTCACATGGGCCCGGTAGGCCTCCCATTCCGCACGCTTGCTCTCCACCAGGAACCCATGGACATGTTCGCCCAAGACGTCGCGCATCAACTCCGACGCAGCGAACGCCTCGACCGCTTCGCCCAGCGTAAGGGGAAGAGCTGCAGCATTCGCAGTTGCACGCTGCGCGACGCTGAGCGACGAGAGATCGGTGGTTGCCGGGGGCATCAACGGCAATTCGTCCTCTATGCCCTTGAGCCCTGCAGCCAGCATGACGGCGAAGGCCAGATAGGGATTGGAGGCCGAATCGACGCTGCGCAGCTCGATGCGCGTGGACTGGGGCTTGCCGGGTTTGTAGCGCGGAATGCGCACCATGGTCGAACGGTTGCGGTTTCCCCAGGACACGAACAGAGGCGCGGCCTGACCGGGCACCAAACGCTTGTAGGAGTTCACGTACTGATTCGTGACCAGCATGAATTCGGGCGCATAGCGCAGAAGGCCCGCGATATAGTGCTTGGCCAAAGACGACAAGCCGAAGCCTTCGGGGTCCGACGGGTCATAGAACGCGTTTTCGCCGTCTTCAGTGAACAGGGACTGATGCACATGCATGCCGCTGCCCGCAGCATTCTCGAGGGGTTTGGGCATGAAGGACGCATGCACGCCCTGGGCAGTTGCGATCTCTTTGACCACCAACCGCGCGGTCATCACCGAATCCGCAGCTGAAAGAGGATCGGTGAAGCGCAGGTCTATCTCATGCTGCGACGGCGCGGATCCATGATGGGAATATTCCACGGGAATGCCCACCTGCTCCAAAGTGAGAACCGTATCCCGGCGCAGGTCGGATGCATTGTCAAGCGGGGTCAAATCGAAATAGCCGCCGCGGTCTATGGGAATGGGCGAAGATGAATCCTGGAAGTAGAAGTATTCGAGCTCCGTGCCGATGTTCATGAGAAATCCCATGTCGGCCGCTTTGCGGACCATGTTCATCAGGATGAAGCGGCTGTCGGCATCGCAAGGGTTGCCGTCAGGGTCGTAGATATCGCAGAACATGCGGGCAACTCCGTTATCCTTCGGGCGCCACGGAAGGATTTGGAACGTCGAGGCATCCGGACGCACCAGCATGTCGGATTCCTGCACAAGCGAAAGGCCCTCGATGGCGGA
>CAUWJA010000051.1:0-7987 GCA_963558905.1 uncultured Eggerthellaceae bacterium | reverse complement strand
TTAACATGATAGTCATCGAAAGGAGGTGCGGACGCATGAACCCCCAATTCAAGAAAGGCGTCATGGAGTTGCTGGTTCTGGAATGCGTGCGAAAGCGCGACATGTACGGCTATGAGCTTGTCGAAGAGATCTCGCAGACCATAGACGTGAAGGAAGGAACCATCTATCCCCTGCTCAAACGTCTGACGAACGAACGCTACTTCGAAACGTACCTGCGCGAATCCGCCGAAGGGCCGCCGCGCAAGTACTACCACCTCACCGCCTCGGGGGTGGTCCACGCCGAAGCGCTCAGGCATGAATGGAACGAATTCCAGCAGAGCGTCTGCAAGTTTCTAGAGGAGCACAACGATGATTAAAGCCACATTCCTAACCCAATTGCAACAAAACATCGCCATGCTCGATGACGACGAGCAAAAAGACATCCTCGATGAGTACACCCAGCACATCGACATGAAGGTCGCGGGCGGTATGACCGAAGCCGAAGCCATCGAAGATTTCGGCCCGTTCGATGACCTGATCGCCGAAATTCTGAGCGCCTACCACGTAAAAGTCCCCGCCGCCTCCACGCCGGCGCAAACCCCCGCAAACGCACCCACCGCGGCCGCCGTCACGGCAGCTGCCGTCGCAGGCGCCGCAGCCGCGGCCGCTGACTCCGCCAAGCCCGCCAGCGCTCTCGCAGAGCTCGCCGAAAGCGCCAGCGCTACGGGCAAAGCCGCAGGCCGAGCGGTTGGAAGCGCCGCAAGCAAGGCTGCAGCCGCGACCAGGAACGGCGCCCGCAAAGCCGCTGACGCCATATCCGGCGGCATGGGCAAGGTGGCGGCGAAGGTTCGCGCCGCATCCGAAACGCCAGACACCCTCGACCCTGATGACGCCGCAGGATGCACCGCCGCTCCGGCGCACTCCGCGCCCTCAGCGGATGCCCCGACGAACGGCGCGCATGCAACCGCTTCCGCGGGCTCAGGCCTGATCCGCCGAATGGGTCGAACCATGAAACGCGCACTGAGCTGGTGCTGGAAGACCATCCGCACGCTGATCCGCTGGGCATGGAACGCCTTCGCGGCTTTCGCGGCAGGCATGCTTCTGCTCTTCGGATTGTTCTGCCTGGCAGCCACGGGATTCAGCGTGATGCTTCTGCTGCAGGGCTTCCCCATGATGGGCGCCACGCTTGCGCTGTTGGGTGCCTCGATCGCGCTGCTTTCAGCGTCATACCTGGTCACGCGCCTGATAGTGCGAAAGCGACCGGATGCGGGCACGCTCTCTGACGCTCAAGCGCAGACCCGCCCGCCGGCAGACGCGGCGCCGACGGCCCGCCTGGATGCCGCCGGTTACACGGATCCGGACTCCACGCAGCCGCTATTCCAGAACCGCGCCTTGCCCGCCCGCGAGCCGCAATACCGCGATTTCGAGGGTCTGGCCGTGCCCTTCAGCCGCAAGATGGGAGCGATCCATGAATAAGATAACCCGCATTTTCCTGGTCACCATGTGCGCCGGCGTGCTGCTCACCGGCATCGGAGCGGGCATTGCGTTCGGCGAGTACTCCTCGCTGGAATACCGCAAGCTGGAAGCACCCGAAGGCAACGGGCCCGTTCAAGCCGAAGCCGAATTCACCGTGCCGGCAGAAGGCCCCATCAACATCCACGCGCCCATCCCGAGCGCATGCAGCCTCGTGACCGACGAGGACGTCCCCCAGGGAACCATCATCATCAACGCCAGCTGCGACGCTCCGGCCGATTCCATCACGATCAACGAGCCGTATGTGGCCACCATCGAAACCGGGCAGTACGGCGGCACGACCAGCGCCGTGCAGTCCGCAACGGAAACCATCACGGATATCGGCATGTATCCCACATGCTTGGGCGGGATGGAATTGTTCATGATGTACAAAGATCAGGTCCTTGACGGGCTCAAGCAGGGTTTCATCTGCATCCCGCCCGACTACTACGAGTCCTTCACGGCCGAAATCCGCGTCAACCCGGCTGACGCCGAGCGCATATACATCGGATAGGGCCCGAAGCCGGCAACCGATCGACGCCACAGTACAAGAGCCGCCTCGCGCGGCTCTTTTCAGCGCTCCCGCGGATATGCGGTCACGGTGGGGCTCGCGTCGATCACGGCGTGCAGCTGCTCGATGTAATCCAGCAGCAGCCGGCTGGGACTGCGCTCGTTGTGCATGATATAGCCCACCTGCATGGTCTCGTCCACGTCCAGCGGAATGGACGCGATGCCCGAATGCATCTCGCTGGACAGCACGCCGGTGGAAAGCGTGTATCCGTTATGGCTGGTCAGAAGGTTGGTCAGCGTGCCGCGGTCAGAAATGCGGATGTTGCGCGGGTGCGGCAGATAGCTCAGCGGCTCTTCCGAGTAGTAAAACGAGTTCGACGTACCCTGCTCGAACGAATAGCGCGGATAATCCTGCAAGTCGGCCGGCGTGATGAGGTCGCGGCCGGCCATCGGATGGTGCTCGCCCACAAACACGTGCACGCGCGCGTCGAACAGCGGGAAGTACGCGATGTCAGCGTCCTCGAGCGCCTTGGACAGCACGCGGCGGTTGAAGCTGTCCGTGTAGATGATCCCGATTTCGCTGCGGAATGTGGCCACGTCCGAGATGATGTCGCCCGTGGCCCGCTCGCGCAGCACGAACTCGTACTCCTCACCCGCGCACGCTTCCACCACATTGACGAAGGCCTGGACGCTGAACGCGTAATGCTGCGTGGACACCGCCAGGCGCAGGTGGCGCGGGCCCTCGTCGGCATAGCGGCGCTCCAGCATGTCCGCCTGCTCGATGACCTGGCGCGCATAGCCCAAAAGCTCGGTGCCGTCATTGGTCAGCGTGACGCCGCGGTTGCTGCGCGTGAAGACGGTGATGCCCAGCTCCTGCTCCAGCTCCTTGACGGCCGTGGACAGATTCGACTGCGACGCATACAGGTTCTGCGCGGCGGCGTTGATCGACCCGTACTCGGCGATGGCTATCAGGTACCGCAACTGCTGAAGGGTCATTCGACCTCCTCCTTATTCGGGCCGCGCGCAAGGCGCGGCAGAGCACCCAGGGCTCCATGAAAGTTCAATTCGAGCGTTCATCTTACCAGGCTATCTGTAAAACAGATAGCAAATCATCAGAACAACGAATGATGCAACGTATTGCCCGGCTTCGGCGTTCGTGGTTTCATACAACCCGTCGCTTTTCCGGCGCGCTGAGCGCCTCCGGTGCGCAGGGTTTTCTTTCTCGGCACCCCGCGCAGCCGGGCGGCACCCCGCAAAGGCGAAGCGGCTGGCAACACCACAGAAGGAGAACCACCATGGCCAAGAAGAACATCCCCTACGACCAGAAATACTACGACCCCGAAATCGAATGCATGCCCCGCCCTGAGCTGGAAGCCATGCAGCTGGAACGTTTGCAGGCCATGGTGAAATACGCCTACGAGAACACCGTGTACTACAAGCGCTCCTTCGACGAGGCCGGCCTTGCACCTGAAGACATCAAAACGCTGGCTGACATCCAGAAATTCCCGTTCATCGACAAGAAGACCGAGCGCGAAACGCAGCACGTAGGCAGCTTCTTCGGAGAGCTGTGCTCGGTGCCCGAAGATGACGTGGTGTTTATGGCAACCTCTTCCGGATCCACAGGCGTTCCCACCGTGAGCCCCTTCACGCAGGAGGACTTCGACCTGTGGCAGGACACCGAAGCGCGCCTGTTCTGGCAGGCCGGCATGCGTCCCAACGACCGCTACGTACACGGCCTGAACTTCGCTTTGTACGTGGGAGGCCCGGACGTCATCGGTGCGCAGCGCCTGGGCGCTTTAGCCATCTGGGTTGGCGCCGTTCCCTCCGACCGCCTGCTGTTCGTGCTCAAGCAATACCAGCCCACGGTGATCTGGACCAGCCCCAGCTACGCGTGGACCCTGGGCGAAAAGGCGAAGGAGAAGGGTTTCGATCCGCGCACTGACTTCAACATCCACACCATCATCGTCGCAGGTGAGCCCGGCGGCTCCATCAAGAGCACGCGCGAGGCCATCGAAGATCTGTGGGGCGCGAAGGTCGTGGACTTCTTCGGCCTGTCCGACATCTACGGCGCCTGCGCGGCCATGTGCGAAGCACAGGACGGCCTGCACATCGTCGAGGACCAGATCCTGGTGGAGACCGTGGACCCTGTCACGGGCGAAGTGCTGGAGCCGGGCCAGACCGGCGAGCTAGTCTACACCACGCTCATGAAGAAGGCCCGGCCCATGATCCGCTTCCGCACCGGCGACATCGGCTACGTGGACAACTCGCCGTGCGAATGCGGGCGCACCCACGGGCGCATCCACATCACCGGCCGCAAGGACGAGATGTTCATCGTCGGCGCCGTCAACGTGTTCCCCTCCGACGTGGAGTTCGTGGTCCGCGGCGAGAAGGGCCTGACCGGCGAGTATTCGATCCGCGTGTACGATTCCAACTTCACGACGAAGTACGAGGTCTCGGTCGAGCGCGCGCAGGGCTCCGACGAGCCGTACGATTCCGTCGCCAAGCGCGTGGACGCCGCGCTCAAAGCCCACTGCGGCGTACGCCCCGCCAAGGTCATCGTGTATGATGCCGGTAAGCTGGGCACTTCGTCCGAACACAAGGCTTCGCGCTTCATCGACGAGCGCACCGGAAAGTAGCTTCGCCCGCAGCCGCCGGCCGCACGATGAACGGAAAGCCGGCGGACCGCCCGATAGGCAGCCCTGCTGAAGAACAACCGAGCCGAAGGAGGCTTGACATGACCGATACATTCTCCGTTTCCGGACAGCATTACCTGTTCGACGTGCAAACCTTCGCCCATACCGTGCTTTCCGTGGGCGGAGACGAATACGCCTATGCGCTCCGCGACCGCACCACCAAAGGCGTGCTGGCCGACGTGGCCGACGGCGTGAGCGATCTGGGCGTCATCATGCAGACGTCCGCCACCGCCGATGAGCTGAACGCAGCCCTTGATGAGCTGGGGCTCGAGTTCACGCTCGTCGCCGAGTCCGCACCGCGCGTGGCGCTGCCCGCCAGCCATCCGCTGATCAACGCGAAGAGCCTGACGCTCGACCAGCTGGCCGACTGGCCCTACATCTACTTCGACCAGGACGGCGCACCCGAGGCGTTCGCCGAAGAGGCCCTGGCTACGGTGCCGCGCAAGAAGACCATCGCCTGCACCGATCGCGCTTCTCTTTCCGAGCTGATCGTGGCGCTGAACGGCTATACGGTCACCAGCGGCATCCTGGTGGGCATCTCGGATGGCAGCGCGCTGACCACCGTGCCCTTGGAGTGCGACGTCACGCTGCGCCTGGGATATGTCTCCCGCAAGGGCGCCCAGCTTTCCGATCTGGGACAGCGTTTCGTAGCGAAACTCACCGACAACCTGGCCCGCTACGCACGTTTCTAAGGAGCGCCGTGCCTACCGAAGCCGCCGCATCCGCGGTGCACGCCGTGTCTGCAGCGCCCGCCGTGGACGACGCGCACGCCGCGCCTGCCGTGCCCGCCGATGCGCCAACGGGGACGCCCGATGCATCAAACGCGCAACACCGCCTCATAACGCACCTGCAATCCATGGCGCGCGCCCGCAAGGGTGCGCGCTTCGGCGTTGCACTGTCCGGAGGATGCGATTCCGCCTGCCTGACGGCCGCCATGGCGTGCGCCGGACTGGACGCGAAGGCCTACATCGCGAAGACCGCCTTCCAACCGGAACGCGATATCGCCGACGCGTTGAAGGCAGCGCGAGTCGCGGGCCTGCCTGCCGAAATCATCGAGCTCGACGTCTTCGCCCATCCCGATATCTGCGCGAACCCGCCCGACCGCTGCTACCTGTGCAAGCGCCTGATCTTCGGCAGCATCCGCCGCGCCATGGCCGCCGACGGCCGGCATATCCTCTGCGACGGCACCAATCTTGACGACGATCCCGCACGCAGGCCCGGGTTCAGGGCCTTGGCGGAGCTGGATGTGCGCTCACCTCTGCGGGAAGCCGGCATGACAAAGGCCGACGTGCGCGAAGCAGGCCGCGCATTGGGCGCCGTCGCCGCCGACAAGCCCAGCTTTTCCTGCTGGGCCACGCATGTACCCGAAGGCCAGCCGCTCACGCCCGCCTCGATCGCCGCCGCCCGCGATGCCATGCTCCCACACGCGGCCGAGGAACCGGCCACGAGCGAAGCGGCACACGAAACCCCTTGCGCAAAACCCGAATGACTTTGCGCAATTGCGCACGTTGTTCACGCAAGCCCTGCATGCTGTCCAAACGCGATCCGAGCATGCGGGAGAAGCAAGCGCGCATCCGACCAAAGCTCGGAAGACGCAAAACCGAAGTTTTTCGGGTCGGCATTCTGCCGTTGAAAACACGGCGAAAGCATATGCCCAGGTCATGGGCATGCGGCAAAGCGACCATGCAACTAGAAAGCAAGCCTGGTCCTGAAACGCCCTCCATAGCACCCGAAAGACTTCGGTTTTGAGACCATTTTCAGCCCCAGACGTCGGTGCGTAACCGAACCGCCTCATGCACAAAGTTCGAGGGAACTTTGTGCGATTGCGCACGTATTACTACGTGGGAGAGCACGTTGGACCCCCGCGACGAAACACGAGGATCCAACGGCTAGAAGGTGAACCGCTATGGAGTTGAGCGATTCCGTCTTGACCATCTACAGCTCAACAGGCTTCGCCGACAGTCGAAGCTAGAGACTCCGGGCTGCCAGGTTCGCCGACGAAATCGCTTCTGCAATGTTGAACGGATCGGCGCAATCGCCCACCGCAATCGCCTGAATGCCCGAAAGGCCATCGATCAGCGCCGTATTCGGCAGCATATCGCGCATATCGACAACGGCATCGCACGGAATAACCACTTCAACACCCGCTTCGCTCAGCAGCGTCAACTCACCATCCCCAACTTCCTTGACCTCGGCTGCGGGCCAGATGCGCGTGCCGCGCGCGTTGATGGCGGTCTCTACGAAATTGCGCATGTTGACGGAATGCCCCTTCTCGAAGGCATCAAGCGGATCAGGTGTGACGATAGTCACGTCCTTACCAAGCGAAAGCAAATAGACCGCCACGTCAACAGACTGGCAATTGCTGCCCAGCACGGTTACGCGGTCGCCCATTTCGGCACCGACGACATCGCCGAACGTAAGCACCTGCGTACCGTCCGTCGACGAGAACTCCGGTTCTTGTCTCAAACCGCCAACCGCAAGAATGACAGCATCGGGCTTTTCCGATTCGATGAACGCACGGTCGACCTCTTGGCCCGTCACCACGGTCACGCCGCTAAGCTCCTGAGAGCGAAAAAGGTACGTGCACAGCCGATCGAGATTCTCGTGCGGCCCCTTAATGCCCTCGGCCGACGGGAGAAGGCCTCCCAAGGCGCTCTTTTTCTCATAGAGGGTCACCGAGCATCCGCGCTTCGCCGCTATGCGGGCCGCTTCCATGCCGGCAGGACCACCGCCGACAACCATGACGTTCTTGCTTCCCTCAATGGGCACCGGCTCATATCCCTCGGGCATATCTTCGCCATAGGCACGCCAGTTCGCCGCATTCACACGGCAGTGCTCAAGAAGCTTCCCTTCCTTGTCGGCATCGTAGAAGCAGTGCAGGCAGCGCGTGCAGGGAGCGATTTCGTCGATGCGCCCCTCATGCAGCTTATTCACGTACTCAGGATCGACGCAGAGAGGCCGATTCATTACAAGGAAGTCGAGCTTACCCTCGGAAAGCGCTTCTTCGAAATAGTCAGGGGCCTGTGCCGGGTCCATATACGTTGCCGCACCTACAGGAATCGACACGACACTCTTGATCTCGCTGGCAACATCGATCATGATGCCGCACCCTGAATGGTTCGCCCGCAGCTTCCCTTGGAAGTGACGCGAGAAATCGAAGCGATTGCCGAATCCGTTCGACCCTTCGAGACCTCGAACGGCGAAGTACAGCTCGCTGGCGAACTGCGCGATGTGCTGTCCGCAGGGTCCGAGGCGGACATGGAGGCTGTCGGCTCCGGCCTGTTCAAGAATCT
>CAUWJA010000050.1:0-8073 GCA_963558905.1 uncultured Eggerthellaceae bacterium | reverse complement strand
CCGGCGCCTGGTGTTCGGGAGGTGCGGTCTTGCGACCTGGGAAAACGCTGCCCATCAGCGGCGAATGCCTTCGATGGGGGCCTTTGGATGGGCGAAATGCGTCGCATTGCCTCTGGTTTTGTCCAGCGCGGGACAAAAATGCGGGCAATGCGACGTTCGGCTCCGTTTGGGCCGGTGCGCGAGGGCAGTCGGCGTGCGCGTGCGGGCAGCCAGGTGTGCGGACAGCCAGGTGCGCGAGGACAGCCAGGTGCGTGCGGGCAGCCGGTGCGGTCGGCCGTGTCTTCTCCGGGTAGCTGCCGGCGCCTTCGCCCCGCTCGCATCCGCTTTAGGATAGAATGGGTCGCGTATTGGCTGTAACCGTACCGAAGGATATGTCATGAGCGATCTTCAGGGATACAAGCAGGAATTCATCGAGTTCATGGTGGAGAGCGAAGTGCTCAAGTTCGGCGATTTCACGCTGAAGAGCGGCCGCAAGTCGCCTTTCTTCATGAACGCGGGCGCGTATGTGACCGGCGAGCAGCTGCATCGCCTGGGCCTGTATTACGCACAGGCCATCCACGACAATTTCGGCCTGGACTTCGACGTGGTGTTCGGCCCTGCGTACAAGGGCATCCCCTTGAGCGTGGTCACCGCCATGGGCATCAGCGAGCTCTACGGCAAGCAGGTGCGTTATTGCTCCAACCGCAAGGAGGTCAAGGACCACGGCGACACGGGCATTCTGCTGGGCAGCAACCTCAAGGACGGCGACCGCGTAGTCATGGTGGAAGACGTCACCACGTCCGGCAAGTCCATCGAGGAGACGTATCCCATCATCACCTCGCAGGCGAACATCGAGGTCAAGGGCCTGATGGTCAGCCTGAACCGCATGGAGGTCGGCAAAGGCGGCACCAAGTGCGCGCTGGACGAAGTGGCCGATCTGTACGGATTCCCCACGGCCGCGATCGTGAACATGGCCGAAGTGACCGAATGCCTGTACAACCGCGAGTGCTGTGGCAAGGTGGTCATCGATGATGCGCTGAAGGCCGCCATCGACGCGTACTACGAGACCTACGGCGCCAAGGAGTAGTCGCTGGTCGGCAAGCTGCGGAACCGAAGGGCGTCGCTTATGCGGCGCCCTTCGTTATACGGGCGCCGATCGTGCGGGCGGCCACGTACACGGCCATGGCAACGACCAGACCGTTCACAGGCCCAATGAAAAACGGCAGGTCAAGGGCGGAAAGAACGGGAATTCCCGCGAAGGTTCCGCCCGTCACCATGCCTACGGCCAGGCCGGCCAGAAACGCGGTCAGACCCGCCGCCGACACGCCTTGCGCCGCGGCCATGCGGGCGGGGTCGCCACGGCGCACGATCCAGTAGTCGGCAATCAGCACGCCCGCCAGCGCGGGGCCGCACGCGGACAGCACCGACAGGAACGTCGAGAACGCGTCCAGGATGCCCGCGACCGCAAGCGCCGTGCCCACGACGCCGGCCACGGCGGTGATGGCCTTGCTGCCCGAGCCTTCCGTACGGCCCAGCAGCACGGAGAAATTGATGCCTGCGGAGAACACGTTGCCCGCGTTGACCGCCCATGCGGAAAGCACCAGCGTGACGATCGCCATGATGGGCAAGCCGGCTGAATTGAGCAGGATGGCGATGTCGGATTCGCCTGTGACCAGGGCCAACGCGCCGCCGGTGGCGATGGCGACCATGGAGGTGGGCAGCACGCCGACGATGCTGGACAGCACGGCGTCGCGGCGGTTGCGGCAGAAGCGCGAGACGTCGGCTGCGGTGGCACCGCCGAACGCGAACAGGCCCACGGCCATGCCGCCGCCCGCAACGAATCCGATCGCGTCGCCGGAAGCGGGCAGGTAGTCGAAGATCGCATCGGCGCTACCCGCGTCGGCCACGGACGCGTACACGCCGTACAGGCACACGCACACCAGCAGCGGCGCGGCTACGGTGCCCAGGACCTTCAGTCCGTCGAAGCCCACGACCCATGGCCAGCCCCGCGCCCACCATGAGCACGGGCGCCGCGAACGACCCGCCGGCGCGGGCGAATGCCACCTGCGTCCAGCTGCGTCGCTGGCCGACGGGCACGTGCATGGGTTCGGCAGTGCAATCGAGAGGGGTTTCGGTCCGGGTCATGGGGTTCCTTGGGGCGGGCTTGAGGGCCCGTGTGGGAATAACCGCGCAATGGTAGCACTCCGAAACCTTCCGCAGGCGCTTGACCTGCAGAATCAACGAATGCGTAACGGTGGATGGCTGCGCGGCGGGCTGCCTTGACATCGGGTTGGGCAGGACTACAATCCACATTTAGCACTCTAAGGTTGAGACTGCTAACGCACGGGCCGCCCCGTGCGACAGCAGCATATGAAAGGTAAGGCGAAGCCAAGCATGAGGAAATTCAAGACCGAGAGCAAGAAGCTGCTCGATTTGATGGTCAACTCCATCTACACCAACCAAGAGATCTTCCTGCGCGAGTTGATCTCGAACGCGTCGGATGCCGTTGACAAGCTCTACTTCAAGAGCCTGACCGATTCCGATATCCAGCTCTCCAAAGACGACCTGCGCATCCAGGTCTCCTTCGATAAGGACGCCCGCACCATCACCGTGTCGGACACGGGCATCGGCATGACCGCCGACGAGCTCGAGCGCAACCTGGGCACCATCGCGCATTCCGGCAGCCTTGAGTTCAAGACCGAAAACGCCGATGTGCAGGGCGGCGATGTGGACATCATCGGCCAGTTCGGCGTGGGTTTCTACGCGTCGTTCATGGTGGCGTCGAAGGTCCGCGTGGTGTCGCGCGCCTACGGGTCGGACGCTGCCAACGTCTGGGAGAGCGACGGCATCGAGGGCTACACCATCGAGCCTGCTGAAAAGGAGGGTCATGGCACGGACGTCATTCTGACGCTCAAGCCTTCCACCGAGGAGAACGACTACGACGCCTATCTGGGCGAATATGCCCTCAAGCGCCTGATCCGCAAGTACAGCAACTACGTGCGCTATCCTGTCGTCATGGAGTGCGCGAAACGCCGCGAGCTGCCGCGCCCCGAAGATGCCGGCGACGACTACAAGCCCGAGTTCGAGGACTACACCGAGCTTGAGACCGTGAACTCCATGGTCCCCATCTGGAAGCGCAAGAAGTCCGAAGTGACCGATGAGGAATATGCGGAATTCTACAAGTCCACGTTCCATGACTTCACCGACCCTGCACGCACCATGAGCTTCCACGCGGAAGGCGCGCTGACCTATGACGCGCTGCTGTTCATCCCCGGCCGCGCGCCGTACGACCTGTACAGCAAGGACTACGAGAAGGGCCTGGCGCTCTACAGCTCCAACGTGCTGATCATGGAGAAGTGCGAGGACCTTCTGCCCGATCACTTCAACTTCGTCAAGGGCGTCATCGACAGCCAGGACCTGCAGCTCAACATCTCGCGCGAGACACTGCAGTACAACAGCCAGCTGCGTGCCATCGCCCGCCGCATCGAGAAGAAGGTCGCTTCCGAGCTGGCCGACATGCGCGACAACGACCGCGAGACCTATGAGAAATTCTTCGAGAACTTCGGCCGCGGCCTGAAGTACGGCATCTACACGAGCTACGGCATGGCGAAGGGGCAGTTGGCGGACTTGCTGCTGTTCTACTCTGCCAAGCAGCAGAAGATGGTCACGCTCGAGGAATATGTGCGCGCAATGCCGGTTGACCAGGAGTCGGTGTTCTATGCTGCCGGCGATTCGGTTGAGCGCCTGGCGAAGATGCCTGCTGTGACCGGCGTGCTCGACAAGGGCTTCGACGTGCTGCTGTGCACGCAGGATGTCGACGATTTCTGCATGATGGCCATGCAGTCCTATGCCGCGCCTGTCGAAGAGGGCGAAGAGGCGCGCGAGCTGCCGCTCAAGAACGTGGCCGGCGGCGATCTGGGCCTGGAGTCCGAAGAAGAGAAGACGGCATCGGAGGCCGTGGCCAAGGAGAACGAGGCGCTGTTTGCGGCGATGGCGGATGCGCTGGGCGACCGCGTAGCGCGCGTGGCGGTGTCGGCGCGCCTGACGGATGCGCCGGTGTGCATTACGGCGGAGGGTCCCGTGTCGCTTGAAATGGAGAAGGTGCTGGCCGCAGGCCCCGACGGCGCGGATGTCAAGAGCGAGCGCGTGCTGGAGGTCAACGCCAAGCACGAGGTGTTCGACGTGCTGAAGGACGCGCAGGCGGCGGGCGATGCCGATAAGGTGAAGCTCTACACAGAGATCCTCTACGACCAGGCGCTTCTGATGGAGGGCCTGCCCATCGACGATCCTGTGGCGTATGCCCAGGCGGTCACGAAGCTGATGAAATAAGAGCCGGCTCGGTTCGGCTGCCGTCTGGCGTCGGACTCGGTTCGGCTGTCGTCCGGCGTCGGGCTTGCCGATCCGCAGGGCATTCAAGATGAGGGGCTGCATCGCGGTCCCTCTTCGCGTTTCAGGGGCGTCGGCCTACTGCAGGAATTGCGCGTATTGCAGCAGGTCGACGTATCCCTGTGCGCTTTCAGGCACGGAGAGCGTGAGGCTTTGGCCGAGCGCCTCGATGGTGATGTAGCTCGGATCCTCGTACGTGGTGACGGAGGCCTCGAGGCCTTCGTAGGCGATGGGGAAGGTGTCGTAGGCGATTGCGCCGGACGGCAGTTCGGTGGCGCTCCATGAGGCGATGTCCAGGTTCTCGACCGCCGTGCGGACGTCCTCTTCGGAAACGCCGGCCGCTGCGGCAAGGCCTGCGACGTTTTCATCGAGAAGACCCGCGATCTGGTCTTTCACGCCGCTCGCGTCGATTGCGGCGTTGATGGCCTGGTTTTTCAGGTCATCGGCTGCGCTGTCGATCAGGTCGGGAACGATGGCGAATCCGCCGGCGACAATCGCAACGCAGACGCCCGCGCCGACCAGGAATTTGATGATACCGTCCATGATTGCTCCAATCTTCGTCGGCGGTTTCCGGCATCATACAGGACGCATCCGCATCCGCAAGCGCGGCATCCGCATCCGCCGCGCCGTTCCAGGAAAACTCGACAGGCCGCGCAGATTCTGCGCACATCTGGCCGAACCGCCGCCCCCTGCTGCGGGGGTATGGTACGATTCTCGCTCGAAATCATACGGCGGACCCGGTTTGGCGGCGCGCCCGCCTGCGCCCGCGTCCCGCTGTCACCCGGCTGCATGTCGTGCCGGCCGAGATACGAAGCGAGGAACCATGAATTTCAACAAAGCCGAATTCACCGGCGCATACGGCACTTCTGCGCAGATCCCCGAATCGAAGCGTCCCGAGGTCTCGTTCGTCGGTCGCTCCAATGCGGGCAAATCATCCCTGCTCAACAAATTGCTCAACCGCAAGAGCCTGGCGAAGGTCTCGTCGGTGCCCGGCAAAACCAGCACCGTCAATTTCTTCCTGGTGGATGAAACCATCGATTTGGTGGACCTGCCCGGCTACGGCTACGCCAAGGTGTCGAAGTCTGAAAAGGGCCGCTGGTCAGAGATGATCAACGGCTATTACGACCAGTACCGCTATTACGCGCTGGTGGTTTCGCTGATCGATATCCGCCACCCCGCCACCCCGCTCGACGAGCAGATGGTGGAATTCCTGCGTGCCTGCGAACTGCCGTTCATCATCGTGCTGACGAAGGCCGATAAGATCAGCAAATCCCAGGTCGCACGTCAGAAAGCTGCCATCCGCAAGCAGTTGGGGCTGCCCGAAGACATCCGCATGATAGCCTGCTCGTCCGAAAAAGGCACGGGTATCGATGAATTGCGCTCCGCCATCACTGAGGCATGCCGATGAGTGCGGTCGGCGGACGGGCGCGCGTGACCATCTACACCGACGGAGCGGCCCGCGGCAATCCGGGTCCGGGCGGCTACGGCACGGTCATGCACTTCACCGACTCGACGGGAAAGCTCCATGTCCTTGAACTTTCCGGGGGCTTCGCCTGCACCACAAACAACCGGATGGAGATCCTTGCGGTCATCGCCGGCCTTGAAGCGCTCAGGCGCCCGTGCATCGTCGATATCGTGTCTGATTCGAAATATGTGGTTGACGCCTTCAACCAGCACTGGGTGGACGGCTGGCTCAAGCGCGGATGGAAGAACGCCAAGAAGGAGCCGGTCAAAAACATCGACCTTTGGAAGCGCCTGCTTGCGGCGAAGGCTCCGCATCAGGTGGCGTTCCACTGGGTGAAGGGCCATGCCGGCCATCCTGAAAACGAGCGCTGCGACGAGCTTGCCACGACGGCGGCCGACAGCGGCAATCTTCCTGCGGACGAAGGGTTCAATCCCGCCGATGCGTAAGCTTGCGCCGGCGGGTGTTCGGACCCGCCGGGTGTTCGGACCCGCCGGGCGTTCGGGTTCCGGCGACTGGTCGAGCGTCGCCGGTGCGGAGCCGTGGAGTGCGCGGTGCGGCGCTTTCGCAGCATGGGCTTTTCGCGGGCCGTCTTGGCGTCGGGATTGCTATAACGAATGTAAAATCCCAGTTCACGGGCATGTATAAAGCATTTTGACATATCGACGGGTTTGTTTTTCGGCTGCTATAAAACCATTTGATGGTATGGTTTCCTGCGCCATGGCACCCTTTGCAGCGGTAAGGGTCGCAAAGAACACGGAAGGATACAGCATGGAGCTGGGAGCCCATATCAAAGAGCATCGCAAGGAGAAAGGGCTCTCCCAAGATGATCTGGCTGAGGCGATATACGTATCGCGCCAAACCATCTCCAATTGGGAGACGGGGCGTACGTATCCCGATGTCCAGAGTCTGCTTCTGCTGTCCTATGTGTTCGACGTGACCGTGGATTCCCTGATCAAAGGAGATGTGGAAGCTATGGCGGAGAAAATGGACCAGGCAGTGAAGGAGTACCACCGCGTTTCAACCGTTGCGGTGGTGAGCGCGGTTCTGTGCATGGTGCTGGTGTTCTGGGGTGCTATGCAGCTTGTATGGGGAGACAACGTGGTGCTCACGGTGGTTCTCGCCGCGGCGGCGCTGTTGAGCATGTTGATTTCGATGGGCCGCCTTGAGACGTTGAAGAAGCAGCATGACCTGGCGACGTATCGTGAAATCCTGGCGTTCAGCCGCGGTGAACAGGTCGATCGCGACACGATTGCCGGGCGCCGCGAGCGCGAGATGAAGCCCTGGGTCAAGGGTGTGCGCAACTCGCTGCTGATTGTCTTGGGCGCAGGGCTCGGAGCGGCGGCGGGTATCGGGCTGGGCATGCTTGCGAAGTTTCTGGCGTGATCGCGCTTGAGGTGCGCGCTGAGGTTGCGGCGGACCTTGTCGTATCCGGGGAATCCGTCGTCATCGAAGATGTCCGGCAGCACCTGCACGACTTCAAGCTCGTCGGCTATCGCGGTATACATCCGGTCCTGCCCCTGATGGTACTTGTGGTAGCGGACAACCACGCGCCCGAAGAATTCCTGGAGGTCTTCCAGCTCTTCGCCCTCGAAGCTGATGCCGTTTTGGACGTCTAGGTCGCGCGTCACTTCTTTGACGGTCGTGAGCAGCCATAAGTCGCCCTCGATGCGCACAAGGCAGATGGCGATCTGGCCGACGCGGAAGTACTTGCGCTTCTTGTTCCAGAACAGCCACTGATTGTTCTGGACTTCCGGGTCGTGCTTGAACAGGTCGATGGGGTTCTCGTGTCCGTTTCAGATGTTGAACTTCACTTTGGCGCGGCTTCTGTCGTCCTCGCTTAAGTTGAGCAGGTTCTGCAGCAGGATCTTTTTCTTCGGGGTGCCTGACATTGTGCCGGCCTTTCGTCCGATCGGTGTTTTGCCCTATAGACTTCGGTTTTGCGCGGCCCCGAAGCCTGTGGAGCCCTATGGCATTATGGCATGATGGACGGGCAGGTCGCACTGCCTGCAATATTGTCCCGCGGTGGACAAAATCGGAAGCAATGCGACGTCCGGATTGGTCCATGGGGTGTTGCCGATGGTCGGCCGCACGTTTCGCTACGAAGGGTCTTTTGCATAACACCAGGTCAAAGCATTATGCAATATTTCGCCTTCAGGCTGCGAAGCCTCAATCGGCTGGAATCAGGCGGGTGGGAGGGCGATCTTCGGACGAAGGGCGTCGCATTGCCTCGCTTTTTGTCCTTC
>CAUWJA010000049.1:0-8423 GCA_963558905.1 uncultured Eggerthellaceae bacterium | reverse complement strand
TCATCCGGCGAATTGGATTTTATGTTTTCTTCCGCCGTTTTCTTTTGCCGCACTGCCGAAACCCCACGCCACCCGGCTCACCGCAGACCGCCCAGTGCGCCGCATCGGGCGGGGTGCGGCACTAATCTTCCGCACCCCGTGCATTCATCTGCCGCTTATGCCACGCGAAACGAGGACAGCGTGGCGATGATCTCTGCGGTCTCACGATCGGTATCTCCGCTTTCAGACGTGCCTCCCCAGAACGCAATCAGGTCTCCGTACTCGAAACCGAACTGCACATCCGGAGTGCCCATCAAGCCGTCGGCTTCGCCCGTCCATGATGCGGGGAGCACGGCGTACATGGGTCGCGCATCCTCAACGGGCTGATAGTCGCTATCCTCATCCATGAACAGGCTGCCCGTGCACATCAGCCGAGCCACCATGAAATCGCCCAATCCGGAATAATCCGTTGCCTGGATGGGCTCGGCGACGAATGAGGATCCGGCGATGGGGGCGATGTCATAGCGGTTCATGAACCTTCCCAATCCACCGGGATTTTTCGGCAGATGGCTGAACACGATGCGCGCACCATCGGCGTTCTCGAGCACGACGCGCTCGCTTGCCTGGCTCACGTCCTCTTCGACCACGCTCCACCCGCTCGGATAGCTGAATGTGAATGCCGGGAACGTGATGGCGTTCACGTCCTGCCATGCGGTGGTGTACGTCTGCGTGAGTTCTACCGCCTGCGAACCGCCGGCCTCCTCATCATCACCGATGGTGCCGCCGCCTCCGCCGCCGACGCCTTCGCCTCCCGCGTCCTTTTCGGGCAGATGCACGTCGAAGAGCATGATGGCGTCGTCGGTGTCGAAGAGGTTGATGCTGCCCTCCATCTCATTCTTCTTGCCGTCGAAGATGTTGAACGGCAGATGAGCATACAGGTCCAGCTTCAGCGGCACCTTCGACTGGGCATCGAACGTGCCCTTCGCACCAAGCTGCGTACCGGGTATCTGGAATACGCCGGGCTCGTCATCGGATGAGGCTTCCACCAGTTCCGCCTTGACGCCGAATTCCGTTTCCACGGCCGCAGAGCCGCGGATGCCGCACACGTCATACAGCAGGCTCGTCAGCGCAAATTCGATATCAGCGTCACCTTCGGCGGAGAGGGCGGGTCCGTTCGGCTCTATTTCGAGCCCCGGGGACTGCGATTCGTCTGTCTGGATGCCGATGAAACCGTCATCGCTGGTGTATTTGAAGCCGAAGGTCTTGTCCAGGACGGCGCCTGCCCGGAACAGGTCGGCGGAAACGCCGCCGGAACCGGAGAACGTTGCCGTGAACTCGTTTTTGAACACCAGGGGGAGACCGCCGACGTTCACCGTGAAGGGTTTGAGGTTCTTGCTGAAGAGCTCGATTTCATCCTCGTCGCCCTTCGATGCCCCCGCCTCGTGGGCCTCCACCTCCAGCTCCTTGGACCAATCCACTTCCGCCTTGGCGTAGACGTGATCCTCGAAGATGAAGACAACCTTGCCCTGCTCTATGCGCAGCTTGAGGTCCACCTCGTTGCCGGCCTGGACCTTGTACCACTTCCCGTCATAGTCGATGAGGTTGTCCAGCTCCTCGCCCGCCCAGGCGGGGGCCACCATGACGGTCTCTCCCGTCTTCGCATCGCGCGTCTCGTATTCGCCGGCTTCCGTCATAGACACTGTGTAATGGACGTCGCAGGATTCGATGGCGTCGGTGAGCGCGGCCTGCGCGGTGGGGATGCGCCAGCCGCCCTCCACGGGCTCGGCCGCGCCCACAGTGCGCAAAAGGCCGTAGGGGGTGGCCTCCGTCACGCCCACAGCCAGGACGCTGCCCTCGGGCAGGGCGTCGGCGGAGCTCACAGTGACCGAGTCCTCATCGGCGGCCAGGATCTCGAAGGCGGGATCGGATTCGTCGTAGATGACCACGTTGTCCTTGAGCACCACCGAATCCGCTGAGGAGGCGGACGGGGCCGCAGGCACGCCGAGCGCCGCCCACACCGCGACGGCGGCGGCCGCTGCCAGGGCAAGGGCCGCAAGGGCGATCAGCAGGGGCTTCCTGCGGCGGGGCCCCTTCCTGGACGGCTCAGGGGAAGCCCCCTGCGGGGAGGGGCCGGCTGCGGGTGCGCCGCCTGCGGAGGCGCCGTTGTTCGGGATATCGTTTGACATGCGCTGATTCCTTTCAAGTCGGATTCGCTCATGCTAGCACGTTCGGGCGCTCCGGCCGCAAAATTCGAGCGCAATGAATCGGGCATCCGAGAGCTGCACCCCTTCCCAGACGCGGATCAGGTCCCCAAGATCAAGCCCCCATTGAGGCACGCCGTCGACTTCCTAAGACCCGATGCTGCTGGTCAGCGCCGCAGAAGGCTTGCACATTGTTATCTGACTCGAGAATAAAATCATCCTTATTTGAGGATAAACAGTGAACGGCGGCTTATAATGGAGCGGATGCCCATCAGGCGCACGAAGCCGAACGCGCCTTCGCATCCATCCGGCAGCATACGTTCTGAAACGGAGGCCTTCATGACATGTCCCGCCAGCATCCGCACCGCTGAATTCGCAGGCGATCGCACCATATCGCTGCCCGAAACCCACGGGCGCACCACGCCCTGGAAGTTCTACAACCACCTGATCGGCAAAATGCCCGATGACATCTACGTGCGCGACTACTGCCTGGGTACGCACTGGAGCTACATGGAAGCCGATTGCGGCATGGGCGTGAGCTTCAGCTGCAAGGGCGGCGGAAAACGCACGCACAATTTCGACCTGCGCGGCCTGCGCCTGAAGGACGTGGCGGAGCTGTCGAAGTCCTGGTGCTTCGAAGAGGCAAGCCTGGGCGTTGCAGCGCTCAACGCCTGGTACGCGCGCCCCGAGCTGCTGGACCCGCTGGGCGCGAACTACGACAAGCCGGTCGAAATGCCCGACGGCACCATCCGCAAGATCGATGCCTTCGAGATGTACCGCCCGCGCATCAGCGCCCACGACGGCGCGCGCGTCACGGTGATCGGCCATTTCCCCAACGTGCAGCGCATCAGCGAATACGCCCAGCTCACAGTGCTCGAACGCAACTGCACCAGCGCGCTGGACACGCCCGATCCCGCGTGCGAGTACGTGCTGCCCGACTCCGACTACACCTTCATCACCGGCGTGACCATCATCAACAAGACAGCGCCACGCCTGCTGGAACTCGCCAAGAACGGCACCACCGTGTTCGTTGGCCCGTCCGTGGTCATGTCTCCGTTTCTGTTCGATTGGGACGTGGAGATGCTGGCCGGCAGCGTCGTGGCAGACCCCGAGAAAGTACGCTTCGCCGTGAAGGCGGGTTCAGGCAAACTGTTCGGCGAAGCCCTGCAGATGTGCACCGTCACACGTCCGAAGAAGTAGCTGGCAACATACTATCTGCATGTATATCCAATAATATGCAAGATTTTGCATATCTAATACGCAATTTGAGATGAGTTCGCATCCGCATTCGATTCATGTTCGGCTGCGAAACCGCAAGTCGCACCGCATCTCCGCACACGCATCCATCCATCCGAGCCCCTAGGAGCTGCCGCGCTTCCTCCCTGGACCATCATCGCCCGTTATCTGAAATACCGCCCCGCCTGGGACGATTTGTGCGACCGGTGCGGGCGTTGCTGCTTCATGCGCGAAGTTGACGAAGACGGAGACGTAGTCATAGACTATGCAGATCCGTGCGAATTCCTGGATACGGCCACACGCCGTTGCACCGTATACGAACAGCGCTTCCAAACCTGCGACCGATGCAACCGCGTCACGCTGCGTCATGCCCTGTTCGCCCGGCATCTGCCTGAAGGGTGCGCTTACGTGCGCACCTTCCGCGAACGTTAGGACAACCCGAAGAAGGAACGCATGGACCCCTATTCCGAAATCTACGAAACCAAGCGAACACTCAAGATAAACCTCATCGTAGGCGCGATCATAGGCGCCGTCCTCGCGGGCTTGATCGCCTTTGCGGTGCTCAGCCCCACGGTGAATGGCGGCTATTTCAATTACGCCCTCGCCAAAGGAGCAACGGAATTTGAAGCCGGGGCCTCCATCGCGGTCTTTCTGGCAGTTTTCTGCCCTCTGTTTTTCTTCTACGGCTTCTTTCTGCCACTGGGCTACAGGTTCTTCAAAAATCTACGCACGCGCATCTTGGAGGGATGGTTCGTGAGCTGCCTGCTCCTTTTGATTATCGAAGCATTCTTCATCGCTGCGGTTCTCTCCCTAGGAAGCATCGCGGGCTTCGGATATTTCATCTATCTGCTCATCAAGCTCGCGAGGGCGAAACATATGCTGAAAAACGACCGCAGCGCCAACGCCGCATAGCCCTGACGCTTGCACGAACCACCCGCATTACCGTACCGAGCCTCCGGGTGCCGGCTTCTCGAACATGAACCAGCGGCCCTCTTCGTCGTTGGCGATCACGGTGCATTTCGCGCCCAGGCGCTCGAACAGCGCCACGTAATCCTCGGTTGCCAGCGCCTTTGATTTGGAGAGGTCGAACATCTGCGGACCCTCGCCGCCATTGCGCTCGCGGATTTCCGCCATCTGCGCCGCAATCTGCTTGCGCAGCGCGGTCGATCCCATGCCGCCGCCCACGTAGGCGACCCCGCCGGGGGCGAGAAGGCCGTAGAGATTCGCGAACGCGGCCAGCTGGTCATCCCAGAACGGCATGCTGCCACGGGAGATGATCAGGTCGAAGGGTCCGTCTGCACGTTCGGCCAGATCCGCGGCGCATACATCGCTGCAACACACAGAGACGGACGCAGGTGCGCACGCTTCACCGGAAAGCTCTGCCTCGACACGGGCGCGAGCCATCTCCAGGGCTTCGGCATTCTCATCGAGCAGCGTCAAGCGGTCGAAAGCGCCCTCGCGCAGCACCGCGATGGCCAGATGTCCGCCGCCGCAGCCCGCGTCCAGCAGGCGGCCGGCGCGCTTGCAGGTGCGCTCGGCGATGGCGCGGGCGATCACGGGGTAGATGGGCGCGAACAGGCGCTCGGCGATGGCGTCGTACTCTTCGGCGTTGTGGGGCATGGCGAATCCTTTCAGGTGCGGGGCCGCAGGGGCGGCCCGGGCGGGCAAACTACAGCGGCACGCAGACGGTGGTGCCGGAACCGTTGCGCAAGCCCACATCGATCACGTCGAGCGGCGTGCGGTAGATGTCTTCGAGCCGCTCTCGCGTCATCACGTCGCGCGGTGCGCCGGTTGCGACCATGCGCCCCTCCTGCATGACGAACACGCGGTCGGCACAGAAGAACGCGTGGTGCGGGTCGTGCGTGACCATGAGCACGCTCACGCCGGACTTCGTCAACTCGCGCATGCGCGAAAGCACGATCTGCTGGTTGCCGAAGTCAAGGCTGGCGGTAGGCTCGTCCATGATGATGAGCTCCGGCTGCTGGGCCAGGCAGCGCGCAATCAGGATCAGCTGGCGCTGGCCGCCGGAAAGCTTGGTGTATGTGCGCGGCGCCAGATCTTCGATACCCAGCAGGCACATGGCCTCCCAAGCGATTTCGCGATCACGATCGTTGACGCGTGAGAAGCGGTCCAGATACGGACTGCGGCCCATGAGCACTACATCGCCCACTGTGAACGGAAACGGCGGCGTGTGCGCCTGCGGCAGATAGGCGAAAATCCGGGCGCGCTCCTGTTCGGTCATGCTGACAACCGTGCGGCCGCGCATGCGCACGTCGCCGGCGAACGGCTTTTCCAGACAGAGGATGTTCTTCAGCAGCGTGGTCTTGCCGCAACCGTTCGCACCGATGATGCAGGCGAATTCGCCCGCCTCCATGGAAAGCGACACGCCATGCACGATCTCCTTGCGGCCGTATCCGCAACGCAGGTCATGGACGGAGAGCAGGTGTTCAGCCATCCTCACCACCCCTTGATGTTGTGACGGAAGATGAAGATGAAGAACGGCACACCGATGATGGCGGTCAGAATGCCGATGGGGATTTCGGTCGAGGCCATCAGACGGCACAGGTCATCGACCACAAGCAGGTATCCCGCGCCGATGAACATGGACGTAGGAAGCAACACCTTGTAGTTGGGGCCCACAATGGAGCGCGCAAGATGCGGGATGACCAGGCCGACCCAGCCCACGATACCGGCAACGGCGACCGAGCAGGCCACAATCAAGGTAGAGGCGAAGATCACGATGAGGCGCACGCGCGCGGTATTCACGCCCAAGCTGCGCGCTTCCTCCTCGCCGAAGGACAGCACGTTGAGCTTCCATCGCTCCAGCATGAGAAGGCCGAAGCCGGCAAGCATGGGCACCACGATCATGGCCAGGTCCATCTGGTCTATGCGCGAGAAGCTTCCCATCAGCCAAAACGTGATGGCCGGCAGCTTGTCATTGGCGTCCGCCATGAACTTGACCAGCGACGTGAATGATTGGAACAACGTGGTGACCAGCATACCGCCCAGCACCAGCCCGAGCAGCGCATCGTATTTGTTCACCATTTTGTTCATCCACACGGCACCGCCCACGGCTACCATGGCGCCCACGAACGCGAACAGCTGCACCATGGCATTCGACAAATCGAACAGCAATGCCAGGCACGCGCCGAAACTCGCGCCGGCGGACGCGCCCAGGATATCAGGCGAAACGAGCGGGTTCTTGAACATGCCCTGATAGCTGGCACCCGCTACGGCCAACGCCGCACCCACCAGCATGACCACCAGGATGCGCGGCAGGCGGATGTTCATGAGGGCCGTCGCCATCTGCTGATTCACTTCAGCATACGGAATGGCCAAACCGAAATTCGCGGCGAAATCGGCGAAGGCGTTGTTTGCGAGCGCTGCGAGCGTAGTCACCAGCTCAACGGGCGAGATGGGGTAGCGGCCGAGCGCGAACGAGATCACGACAATGCCCAGAAGCGTCGCGCCGATTGCCACCTTGATCCACGGCTTGACCTTGCGGTCGAGCGACTCCATCGAAGCAGCAGCCCCTTCGCATCCGCCGGGCGAGCACCCCTGCTCACCCCCATCAGCACCGTCGACCGATGCCGACTGCGAACGGGGCGGTCGTTTCCAAAACCTTATTTCCCCCATTTTTCCCCTTGCGTTCACGTTCCACGATGCTATCATTCATTTATTCTCACTTGAGAATATTCGTAAACGAGGGACATTATACTTCAACACGTCGCATGTGCAAACAGCTGTGCAAAAGCAGGCTTTCGACGAGGGGAGTTTTTCTGAACCTGCACGGCTGCCGCGCCTGGACAGCAAGGAGGAAGGGATGGAAATGCATACGAGGAAACGCGGCCTGGCGGCCTTCGCCGCAGCCGCATGCCTGGCAGCGGCGCTTGCGCTGTTCGCCGGATGCTCCGGCGGGGACAAGCCCGCGACCAGCTTGCCTGAAAACCAGGGCGGCGCCCAGTCGGAGACCGTCGACCCCATGGCCGACCGCACCATCACCGACGACGCAGGCCGCCAGGTCACCATCCCCGGCGTCGGCGCCCTGGAGAAGATCTATTACACCGGCGCTCCCGGCCAGATTTTCTGCTTCACCCTTGCTCCTGAACTGGCAGCAGGCACCACCATGGAATTCTCCGAAGCCGACCTGGCCTTCCTCCCCGAAGGCACGGGCGACCTTCCGTACCTGGGGACGCTTTCCGGCGGCAAAGAGCTCAACCCCGAAGCCATCATGGCCGAAGGCGTGCAGGTGATCTTCTCTGTCACCATCAGCAAACCGAGCGAATTCGACATCACCTCTGCCGATGACCTGCAGAATATGACCGGAATCCCCGTCGTTGTGCTCGATGGCTCGCTTGACGCCACCCCGGCGACCTATCGTACCCTTGGCACCTTGCTGGGCAAGGAAGCCGAAGCTGAGGAACTGGCAACCTATTGCGAAACCGCTGTCGCCAACGTGCAGCGCGCCGTTGCCACCATCCCCGAAGATCAGCGAATCCGCCTGTACTACGCGGAAGGTTCCGAAGGACTGCAGACCGAACCCAAAGGCTCCACCCACTCCCTGGCGTTTGACCTGGCCGGCGCCGACAATGTAGCCCAGGATGTGGAAGCCCAAAAGGGCAAGGGCATGAGCCCCGTTTCCCTGGAGCAGGTTTTGGCTTGGAACCCGCAGGCCATCATCGCCTGGGACGACCAGATTCGCGGCGGCGCCGATGAGCTGATCCGCACCGATCCCAACTGGTCCACCATCGACGCCGTCAAGGACGGCAAGGTATACACGATGCCCAACGTCCCGTTCTCCTGGTGCGACCGTCCGCCTTCGGTCAACCGCATCCTGGGCATCCAGTGGATTGCGAGCACGCTGTATCCTGAGGCCTACAACATCGACATGGTTGAAACCACCAAGGAGTTCTACAGCATGTTCTACCATGCCGAGCTGACCGACGAGCAGGCCCGTGAGATTTTGGGCAACAGCTACGCGGGCTAATCCGGACGCCGTTCCAACAA
>CAUWJA010000048.1:0-8425 GCA_963558905.1 uncultured Eggerthellaceae bacterium | reverse complement strand
CTTGACCAGGCGCTCGTGGGCCTTGTCGACCTCTTCGCCGGTAAGCGTGCGGTCCGCCGCGCGATACGAAAGCGCATAGGCCATGGACTTCTTGCCCTCGCCCAAACGCTCGGCATCGCGATACACGTCGAAGAGCTGCGCGCTCTCCAGCAGCTTGCCTCCCGCGGAAGACATGCACTGCATCAGGCGCTCGTTGGTCACAGCCTCGTCGACCACGAAGGCGACATCATGCGTGACGGCCGGGAACTGCGGCACGTCCACGTAATCGCGGGCAGGGCGGGCGCATCGCTCCAGCGCCGACATATCAAGCTCGAAGGCCACAACGGGCGCTTCGGCATCGAACGCATCGACGGCCAGCGGATGGAGTTCGCCGACCCATCCCAGGACATCCCCGCCGGAAAGCATCTCGGCCGCACGGCCGGGCTGCAGATGGGGAGCTTCGTCGGCATCGAGGGCGCGGAAGCGGACCTTGGGAAGCGCAAGCTCGCGGGCAAGATTCTCCAAAGCGCCTTTTCCATCGAAGAAGTCAAACGGCACGGCGGGGACGTTCCATCCGGCCTGGCCCATGGAGCCGGCCATCACGCCTGCCAGCTTGCGGCGCTCTATGGGTTGCTTGGCTCCGTCATGGGCGGCGAACACCACGCCGACTTCGTAGAGCTGGATGTCGCGCACACCGTGGCTTTGGTTGCGGGCAACGCTGCGCAGCAAGCCGGGAACGATGGAGCGGCGCATGTGGGCCTGCTCGGCGTTCATGGGGTTGATCAGCTCCACCGCACGACCCAGGCCATCTTCTTTCATGCGAAGTTTCTCCAGGTCATCGACGCAGGCGAACGAATAGGTCATGGTCTCGTTCAGCCCGCTTGCACGCAGGGCCGCATGGATCTTCGCGTCGATGAGCTGCATGGGGGTTCGCACGCCCACACGGCCGCGACCGGCGGGAAGCGTGCCCTCGATGCGGTCCATGCCGTAAAGGCGCAGCACTTCTTCGTACAGGTCGATTTCGCGCTCGAGGTCAGGGCGGAACGTGGGGGCCACGACATCGAGCGCATCGGCGGAATCGGCAGAGGAACCGTCGGCGGCGCTCACTTCGCACCCGAGACGGCTCAGGGTATCGACGATGAAGGCATGCGGGATATCGGCTCCCATCATGGCGCAGAAGCGCGGCACGCGGAACTCAAGCTTCACAGGCTCGGTAGCCTGCGCCCACACATCCACGATGCCGGCATCGTTGCCGGATGCGGCCGCAACGGTGCCTCCCGCCACTTCGGCGATTAGCGCGCAGGCGACAGCGGAACGGACATCGATGCCGTGGTCATCGACGCCGCGCTCATAGCGAAGCGAGCTCTCGGAAATCAGGCCCAGGTTGCGGCTGGTACGGCTGGTGCGGCCAGCCTCGAACGTGGCGGCCTCCAACAGGATGTCCACCGTCTCTTCGGTCACTTCGGTGTCCAAACCGCCCATGACGCCGGCAAGCGCGACAGCGCCGCGTTCGGGCGTGGCGATCACCGTCATATCGGAAGTCAGGCTGCGGTCCTCGCCGTCGAGCGTGACCAGCTTCTCGCCGTCTTCGGCAGCACGCACCACGATATGGGCACGGCCGTCCTCGCCGGTCAGCTTCGCCAAGTCGAAGGCATGCAGCGGCTGGCCGAACAGGAACAGGATGTAGTTGGTGACGTCCACGATGTTGTTGATGGGCCGCTGTCCGATGGCGGTCAGGCGCTCTGCCAGCCAATCGGGGCTGGGGCCCACCTTGCAGCCGCGGATGATGCGGGCGGAATAGCGCGGGCAGCGCGCGGGATCCTCGATGGATACGGTGACCGCGGAGTCGACGGGCCCGGCGTCGCCGTCAAGCACCATGCGGGCGGCCATGTCCTCGAGGGGGTTGCTCCAATCACGCTGGTACATGGCACCGACTTCGCGGGCGAAACCGGCCACGGACAGGCAGTCGGGGCGGTTCGGGGTGATCTCAAGGTCGAGCACCGTATCGGACATCTTCAGATAATCCGCGATGGGCATGCCCACGGGCGCATCTTCGGGCAGCACCCAGATGCCATCGTGGTTGTTGCCGAAGCCGAGCTCACGCTGGGAGCAGCACATGCCGTTGCTGGGCACGCCGCGCAGCTTGCTCTTCTTGATCTTGAAATCACCGGGCAGCACGGCGCCGACCAGCGCGACCGGCACCTTGATGCCTGCGGCGATGTTGGGCGCGCCGCACACGATCTGCACGGGTTCGCCCTGCCCCGCATCGACGGTCACGACATGCATGTGATCGCTGTCGGGATGGGCGTCGCACGTCAGCACATGGCCCACGACCACATGGTCGAAGGCGTCACCGGTGCGCTCGACGCCTTCCACGCCGGTGCCGGTGAGGTCGAGCTTGTCGCAGAACGCTTTGATGTCGGCGGGCACTTCGACATAATCCGCCAACCATTTCAAGGATATCTTCATCGGGTCATCTTCCTCTCGAAAACGAATTCGCAGATGGGGGCGGCAACCGCGCAGTCGGGAAAACGGCTGCGGGCAAAGGCCGCCGCGGTTCGCTAGAACTGCCTCAGGAAACGCATGTCCCCTTCGACCAGCATGCGCAGGTCGGGCACGTTGTATTTCAGGCATGCGATGCGCTCGACACCCATGCCGAACGCGAAGCCCGAGTACACCTCGGGGTCGATGTCCACGAAACCGTACACGTTGGGATCCACCATGCCGCAGCCCAGGATCTCAAGCCAACCGGTGCCCTTGCACATGCGGCACCGCTCGCCATCATGGGTGTGGCCGGTGCCGCCGCATGCTCCGCAGCTCACGTCCACTTCGGCGGATGGCTCCGTGAACGGGAAGTAGTGCGCGCGGAAGCGGGTCTTGCGGTTCTCGCCGAACATCTGCTTGCAGAAGTATTCGAGCGTGCCTTTCAGGTCGCCGAAGGTGATGCCCTTGTCCACGACCAGGCCTTCCACCTGCGTGAACTGGGGAAGGTGGCTGGGGTCGGCCACGTCGCGACGGTACACCTTGCCGGGAGCGATGATGTAGATGGGCGGCTTCTGCTCTTCCATCACATGCACCTGCACGCCGGAAGTCTGGGTGCGCAGCAGCACGTCGGATTCGCCGCGCACACGGGAGACGTCACCGGAGAAGTCGCGCACGTAGAAGGTGTCCTGCATGCTGCGGCTGGGGTGGTCGGCGGGCGCGTTGAGCGCTTCGAAGTTGTAGTAGTCGGTCTCAACCTCGTTGCCGGACGCCACGGAGTAGCCCATCCCCAGGAAGATATCCGCGATTTCATCCGTGATGCGGTTGATCAGATGGCGTGTGCCCATCTGCTGGCCGCGGCCGGGAAGCGTCACATCCACGGCATCGGCGCTCATCTTCGCTGCAAGCTCGGATGCCGCCAAAGCCGCCTTGCGGGATTCGAGCGCGCTTTCGACCGCAGCGCGCACCTCGTTGACCGATTTGCCCACGCTTGCGCGCTCTTCCTTGGGCAGCTGGCCCATGCTGCGCAGATATCCGGTCAGCGTGCCCTTCTTGCCCAGCACGGCCACGCGCACCGTTTCCAGCGCAGCGGAATCCGCAGCCGCCTCGATCTGCGCCAGCGTTTCCGCCTGAAGCGCATTCAGCTCATCGACGATAGCCATCAACCTTCACCTTTCTGACTCGGCCCTCAGGACTGTCGGTCCGGCCGCCCTCGAAGCGGCCTGCCCCACAATGCAAAAAAGAGCCCTCTTCCATCCTTGTCCGGTATCGGAATGCGACGGGCGCACAGCCCGTTTGACCGCATCCCGGCGCAACCGGAATCCAAGGACGAGAGAAGGCTCTCGCGGTACCACCTTGGTTGACGTTTCGCCTGATGGCGAAGCGCCCGCTCATTGCGCTCTGTAACGGGAGCACCCGGCACAGCCTACTATTACCCGCCGACCCGCACCCTGGAGGGCATGCGGGCGGCCCATGTTCAGCCGTGCGGCTCGGAAGGGAATTGACGCGCACATGGCAGAACCCTTGCAGCCTACGGGGTTCTTCTCTGGAGCCATGCGGTATCGCGGCACTGTCTTCGTCACTGCCTTTCGCGGGACGAAGCGGCTGGCGCCGCTGCGGAATTCCCGCGCGATAGCCGATGATTCTACCACGACTTCGCGCGGCTCGCAGCTATTACTTGGAACGACGCGGCAAGATGGAGCGTGCGGCATTGGCGATGGATTCGACAAGCGAGCCCTCGGTTCCCTCCGGCACCTTGACCACGATGTCGTCGGGCACATCGCTGTGCATGGCGGCTTCGACCTGGGCGATGACTTCTTCGTTGCAGGAAGAGTCCGCCATCAGCTCGGTGAACTTGGCGGCCTCGGCATCGGCATGCTGCACGTGGCAGTCTTCGGGAACGGCATCCACGTAGGCCACGCCGCGGCGGACATCGGCCTTCGCCTCAAGCCACAGGAACGCAAAGCCCAGGACGCCGGCAAGCGCCGATGCGATCAGGATGCCGGCCTTGGCCGTGGTGACCAGCATCTCGTTGTCGAACGCCAGATTCGCCACGAAGATCGCCATGGTGAAGCCCACGCCGCCCAGGATGGATGCGCCCAGCATATGCTTCCAGTTGACATGCTCGGGCAGGCTGGCCAACTTGGATTTGACCACGATGAAGCTGAACAGCATGATGCCCACCGGCTTGCCCACCAGAAGACCGAAGAGCACGCCGAAGAACACCGGGCTGGTAAGCACCGCGCCCACATCCGCGCCCACCAGGCTGACGTCCGCATTGGTCAGCGCGAACAGCGGCAGGATGGCGAAGTAGACCCACGGGTACAGATAGCCTTCGAGGCGGGTTGCCGGGGGAATGACCTGACGCGCGACCATGGAGAGGTCGGCCACGTTGTGCATGTAGTCCTTCTGCCCGATGACAGGCTCATCCGGGTTGAAGATCTCGTGCGCCTTCTCCAGGCGCTTGCCCGACCATGACGTGAAGCCGCGCAGATTGACACGCGATCCGGACGGGATGGTGAACGCCAGAAGCACACCGGCGATGGTGGAATGCACGCCGCTCATGAACACGCACAGCCACAGCACGACGCCCATTGCCAGATACGGGAACAGCGAGTAGATGTGCGCTCGGTTCATGGCGATGAGCACCAAGAGCACGCCGGCGGCGGCAAGCAGCCACATCATGTCCGGAGACTGGCCGTAGAACAACGCGATGACCAGGATCGCGATGATGTCGTCGGCCACGGCGAGCGTTGAGAGGAACACGCGGATGCCGCTGGGAATCCGGCTGCCCAAAAGCGCCAGGATGCCCAGCGCGAACGCGATGTCGGTTGCAGTGGGAACGCCCCAGCCGTGCTGGGTCAAGGGATTGCCCCAGTTGAAGATCAGATAGATGACAACGGGGACCAGAACGCCGCCGAATGCCGCCACGATGGGCAGGATGGCCTGGCGGATGTTCGTCAATTCGCCGACGGTCATCTCGTACTTGATCTCAAGGCCCACGAGCAGGAAGAACACCGCCATGAAGATGTCGTTGATGATATGGACGACGGACATGCTGTACACATGGTCGCCGATGACGAAACCGACTTCCGTATGGATCAGATGCAAGAACGGCTCGTTGAGGCCGCTGTTGGCGATGAGGAGCGCGGCGATGGCCGCGAGGAGCATGATGCCGGCAGCCTTCGTGGCCGAGTGCGTGAGCTCCATCATCTTGCGGAACAGGCTCTGATGGCCCTGGACTTCTTCGATGAAAATGGATTTATCAGACATGGGAAACCTTAAAGTCGATGGTTTGCGAGAAGATATAATACCATCCGCCGGGCCCGGAGCGCTTCGACCGCCCGACTGTTTCTTTTCCGTAAAGCATGCGCAAACCACCCGGGAAGCCCGGATCGGCGCAGCGCAACCGGCAACCAGAAAGGATCCAGCATGGCATCCGCGGAAACGATCCTGCTCGCCTCAACCGTCTTCACGGGCCGCAAGGCCTTCTCACCCGGCGCTGTGGCGTTTCGCAACGGCGCGATCACGGCCGTCGGATCTTGCGATGCGGTTCTGGCCCGCTGCAGCGCGGATGCGCGGCGCGTGGATTACGGCGACGCATTCATCTGCCCCGGCTTCCACGATGCGCATATGCATTTCTTCCATTCGGCACTCTACGGCAGCGACCTTGCCGAGAGCTATCTGGGCGAATCCGAGGCGGACTGCGTGGCGCGCCTTGCCCCGCTTGCCGCACACCGGCCCGAAGGATGGCTGCTGGCGCAAGGGTGGCGCGAATACCGCTGGAACCCTGCGCGCACGCCCAGCCGCGAATCGTTGGACGCCGTCTACCCCCACCGCCCCGTTGCCATGTACTCCGGCGACGCCCACACGCTGTGGCTGAATTCGTGCGCGCTGCGCGAGCTGGACATCGGCGATGCAAGCGAGCCTCCCGCAGGCGGCAGCTACGACCGCGACGGATCGGGCCGCCTGACGGGCATCGTGCGCGAAGCAGCCGCCATGGAGCTCATGCCCCGCATCATGGCGAGCTTCAGCACCGAGGAGCTTGCGGGCGCATACCGCACGTTCACGCGCAGGCTCGCGGCGCAGGGCATCACCTCGGTCTGCGACATGAGCCTGATGGCGCAGCCCGGCCTTGACTTCGTCCACGACGACCTGTTCGCCCTGCTGGAAGACGCGCGCGAGCTGGATGTGCGCGTGCACATGTTCCCCACGCTGACCGGCTCCATGGAGCGCTTCGAGCACATGCGGCAGCGCTACCGCAGCCCGCTGCTTCAGACGTGCGGCTTCAAGCAGTTCTTCGACGGCGTCTCCAGCCAGCACACCGCATGGCTCGCCGAACCCTACACCAACGCGAAGGCGCCGGGCGAATGCGGCAGGCCCACCGTGGACCCGGGGCACATGCGCAGCCTGGTCATGGCCGCCGCACGCGCAGGCCACGCGGTGCGCGTGCATGCGATCGGCGACGCCGCCATCCACGAGGCGCTGGACATCTTCGAGGAGGCCATAGCGACCTTCGGACAGCCGAAGCGCGGACGGCACGCGCTGGAGCATCTTGAGAACTTCCAGCCCGCCGACATCGCACGGCTGGGGTCGCTGGGCGTGGCAGCGTCGGTCCAACCCATGCACATCACACTGGACCCGGGCGGCCCCGAGCGCGATCTGGGCGACGGGCGCGTGCCGTACATGTGGCCATTCGCCACGCTGCTCGGCACAGGGTGCACCCTGGCTTTCGGCAGCGACTCCCCCGTTGTGGAGCCCGACCCCATGGCAACCCTGTACACAGCCGTCACCAGGCAGGACGCCGTCACGCACGAGCCGCGCGGCGGCTGGCTACCCGAAGAGCGCATAGGCATGGCGGCCGCCATCCGCGCAGCGACCGCAGGCGGCGCGGCGGTATGCGGGCGCGCCCATGAACTGGGAGAGCTTGCACCCGGGTACCTGGCCGACATCTGCGTGCTCGACTGCGACCTGCTAGGCGAAGAGGTTGCGCGCGATCCCGAGGCCATGCTCTCGGCGCGCGTGCTTGCCACGTACTTGGGAGGCAGACCCGTCTTCGTCCGCTGACCGGGCGGAGCGCACAGCAGCCGGCTCAGGCCGAACCATTGGACACCAGCGCGATACGCCCGGTTGCGTTGTGCGCAGTGCGGGAGATACGCCCGGGGGCGTTGTATGTGAGTTGACCTGGGATTATGACGAATCATCATCGGCTGGCGGCAGTCGGCTCATTACAGTGCTACCATGTTCTAAGAGTTCAGACAGCGAACTCGGAAAGGAAGGAACCATGGATATCAAAGTCACCGGCCGCAAAGTCACCGTCACCGAAGCACTGCATGATTACGCCGTGGAGAAAATCGGCAACTCCATGAAGGTTCTCGCCATCGATTCCCTTTCCGCAGAGGTCATCCTGCGCGTTGAGAAAAACCACGTCGTCCCCTGCATCTGCGAAGTCACGCTGCGCCCCAAGGGCCACATCATCCACGTCGAAGAGCGCGAGGAGGACATGTACGCCGCCATTGACGTGGCCGCCGCGAAGGTGCTGCGCCAGCTGCGCAAGTACAAGACCCGCGTGATCGACAACCGCGTGCGCGACAGCGTGCGAGAGGCCGAAGCCGCCAAGGCGATCGAACCCACCGGCGCGTCCCTCGACGAACTCATGGCGGAACTTTCCGCAGATGAGGAAGTTGTCCGCGTGAAGGAAATCGAGTTCGCCCCGCTCACCGAGGAGCAGGCGCTCATTCAGATGGATCTTCTGGGCCACGATTTCTTCGCCTACATCGATCGCGACACGAACATGTTCCACGTCCTGTACCGTCGCGAGGGTGGCGGATACGGCCTGCTCAAGCAAGTGGAGGCCGCGGACGAATAGTTGCAGTTCGCAGCCTGGCGCTGCCGGATCAGAAGTTCAGCCCGAATCAAAACCACCCGTGATAACGGGTGGTTTGCTCTTAGGGTGTAACCCAAG
>CAUWJA010000047.1:0-8427 GCA_963558905.1 uncultured Eggerthellaceae bacterium | reverse complement strand
CGCCCCAGAACCTCCTGCATACTCAGGAAGTCATTCGCCTCATCGAGGGGGGTCTTGATCTTGAAGCGCCTGTATTGGTTCTTATCCGGCCTGCCGCCCGTGAACACGACCATAGATGCGACGGTGTGCTTTCCATGGATGGTGGAAATGTCGAAGCATTCGATGCGCATGGGAGGGGCATCGAGCGCCAGCGCGCTTTCAAGCTGCAGCAAAGCCTCGTTGATGCGCTTGTCCTCGTAATTCGTCCGGACTTTGTATCGGTTGAGGGTATGCGACGCGTTCTTGCGTGCCATCTCAAGCAGATCGCGCTTCTCCCCTCTTACGGGCGCCGTGAACCGCACCTTTGCACCGTGGGTGCTGGCCAGCTTGCCTGTGAGCCATTCCGACATGGCCTCTTCGTCTTCGGGCGCTTCCTCGACGATGACCTCGCGCGGAATGGATGTGGTGGCATCATAGTAACGCAGAAGGAAGCTGCGAAGAAGGTCCTGGTCAGGCACATCGTTGCCGCGGTCAAGCACGAACTCGTTGCCGTTGATGATGCGGCCTTCGCGAATCTGGAACACGTGAACGCCGGCGATGGTCTCCTCGCGGTGGATGCCGATGACATCGGCATCGAGGTTGCGGGACGAAACCGCGTGCTGCCTGTCATTGAGGGATTCGATGGTCTGGATGCGGGCCTTGATGCGACCGGCACGCTCGAAATCCAGCTCGGCAGCCGCCTCGCGCATTTCAGCGGAAAGCTCTTCGATGAACTCCCCGTGATGCCCCGCCAGAAACCGCTCGATCCGGCGCACGTTGACGGCGTATTCCTCGGGCGTGATCCATCCGCAGCATGCGCCAGGCCCTAGGCCCACATGCGCATCGAAGCAGGGCTTGCTGCCCTGCTCGGACAGGAATGCCGTCAGGTCGCCCGCATCAAGTTTGCGCTTCATGCGGCGCCATTGCTCGCACTTGCCGCTGCAGATGGGGACGACACGACGGGCGATGTCGACCATGTCCCGGGCGGCGCGGCTGTCCGTATAGGGACCGAAATACCGCGTTTCCGGAACATGCTTTTCGCGGGTGTATTTGATCACGGGGAACACATCGCCCTTGGTCAAAGCGATGAATGGATAGCTTTTGTCATCCTTGAAGTCCGCATTGAAAAACGGCGAGTACTGCTTGATGAGATTCTTTTCAAGAACCAAGGACTCATGCTCGTTTTCAACCACAACGTAATCAAACGATGCGATCTGGCTCAACATGAGGGGAATTTTGGCCCGTTCATCCTGCCCCATGACGTACTGCTTCATACGGGCGCGCAGCTGCTTCGCCTTTCCGACATAGATGACCTGGCCCGACGCATCCTTCCACAGATAGACGCCCGGAAGCGCCGGAACGCTTGCGAGTTGGCGTTTGATGGATTCGATGCGATCGGACTGAGTAATCGGCGCGGCGGCCCCGTCGGCTTGCAGCGAAGTTATGTTCTCCTGATTATCCATGGGTCGATTATAGCGATGGGCGGCGGAAGGACGGTCATCTTTCACCCCGTCTCCGAATCTCCTAGAATGGCGGCTATCGAAAACCGGGTCGCGCGGGCGGCCCCCAGCAAGGAGGCCCCATGATTCTGACCGCAGACCCCGAAAGCGAATTCACGCTTCGCGAGCAGCAGATCCTTTATCTCGTGGCGAAAGGCATGTCGAACAAGGAAATCGCCCAGCATCTGTCGCTCTCCGAGCAGACCGTCAAGGCGCATATCGCCAACATGGCCGCCAAGGCGGAGACGGGCAACAGGGCGGCACTCGTTGCCTACGGCTTCGAATCGGGAATCCTGAAGGGAGAATGACGCTGCGGAGACGCAGGATATAACCCATTCGGGTGATTTCGGGAAGCGCACCGCTCCTGTATGCTGAAACAGCCGACGCACTCGGCACCGGATCGACCGACCAGGAGAACGCATGGCACCTTTCATCGCAGCCGCCGCAGCGGCAACGCTGTACGGATGCGCAGGGGCGCTGTGCCTGTACCGCACCGTCCGCAAGCACGGGCGATTCCCGACCGCAATCCGGGCTTTTTTCCTCGTAGCCGTCCTGCTCCATTCCGTTTCGATCGGAATGGAGTCGGTCAGCACATCGGGCACCATTATCAGCGGACCGAACATCCTGATCCTGTTCGCATGGGTGCTCGCGATCGCGTCATGCTTCATCGCCGCGATCAGCAAACACCCTGACGGATTCATAGCCGCAGGTTCGTTCGCATCGGCATCCCTGATCGTTGCGGGGTACCTGGCGTACCTGGCAACCGAAGGCTGTGCACTCTCGAACAGCGCCTACGAGCAATGGCCCGCTCTGGCGCTCCATATCACCCTCTTCATGTTGGCAACGGCCTGTCTGGCGATCGGCGCAGCGGCTTCCCTGATGCGCATTTACCAGAACAGCCTCTTGAAAGCGAAGAACTCACGCATATTCGCCATAGACATGCCCGCCATCGATACGCTGGATGCCGTCGCCCGACATGCCATGACCGCCGCGTTCCCCCTCTTTACGCTCGGCATGCTCATGGGATTCGGGCACATGGCGGCCCAGTACGCTGCTATGAGCACCGCAGGTTGCCCCGGCGCGCTCCAGTATCTAATCCCCCGCATCGCGATCTCGTTGGCCGTATGGGTAGGCATCGGTGCTCATGTCGCCATCTCCCATCTCGCACCTCATCTCATGAGCTCGCGGGCACGCTGCCTGCTGTCCGCGGCCATGTTCCTGCTCGTATGCATTTCGCTACTCCTGGTTGCGGCGGGCTGACCCATGGACATCTGCCTCATCGGCCTTGACAAGGCCGCAGCACCCGCCGCCCCGCCGGCTGATTGGCCCGCGCGGATGGAAGCGTCCACAGGTCCCCGAAACCCCGCCTCGCCCATCCGCGAGCTCGTCGTCGTGGAAACCGATCGCCGTATCGAGCTGTATGCGGCGATGGCGGACATCTCCGACCCCTTCGCAGTGCTCGGAGAAGCGGTTGCGGCAGCTTCGGACCGGGTCCTGCGCCCCGCTTCCGTACCGATCGACTTCGCCATGGGAGCCGACGCGGCCTTGCACCTGTTCCGCATCGCATGCGGTGACAGCCCCTTCGACCCCGATCGGAGCATGGCTGAAGCATCGGAAAGAGCAGCAAGCGAAGCGCACGCATGCGGAGCCTGCCTGACCGACCTGTTCGGCACGGCTGTCGATGTCGCACGAAAAGCAGGTGCGGCATCTTCCGCCCGCCCGGCAGCCGCATCGGCCATCGCCGAGCTCTGCGAAAGGCTGTTCGGAAGCACGAGCCGCATCGAGGCGTTGGTCGTGGGGGCCTCCGAGGGCAGCAGGGGGCTGTCCGGCGCACTGGAAGCGAAGGGTTTCCGAGTGGTCCATCGCGCAGCCTGGCCCGAAACCCTCGAAGAAGCATCGCGCTACGGCATCATAGCCGCTTCGAGCAGGCCCGCTTCGGGACACCTGGAGACCAGGGATCTGAAGACGATGAGGCGCCTCAGGCGCGGTAAGCCACTTGCGATTTTCGACATGTCGGACGGAGGAACCGTGGCATCGGAACCGAAAGGCGTCGACGATATCTTCGTCTACGGATCGAACGACCTGGCCGAACTCGCAGGCGCCCACGCAGCACCCTGCGCCATGTCTCCCATGCAGCGCCGAAAGATGCTGCGCGACGTGAGCAGGGACTTTGAACTCCGCTGGAAACAAGCCCGATAGCCGGCACATAGATTCCAATCCCATCCATCCTGGGCGAAAGCCCATCGAAAACGACAGGCTCGCCGTAGATTCGTGCGTGCCGGAACAGGAGAAACATGATCGTATCGTGGATGACGACCAACAGATGCAACCTGAAATGCGTGCATTGCTATCAGGATGCAGACAAAGAAGATGAACGGGAGCTCAGCACGGAAGAAGCGAAGAAGATGATCAGGGAAATCGCACGTGCCGGTTTCAAGATCATGATTTTCTCGGGCGGCGAGCCGCTGCTTCGCGACGACATCTTCGAGCTGGTGTCGCACGCTGCATCCTGCGGGCTGCGACCCGTTTTCGGCACCAACGGAACCCTCATCACGCGGGAGATCGCATCTAAGCTCAAGGAGTGTGGAGCATGCGCGATGGGGATTTCAGTGGACAGCCTCGACCCGGCGAAACACGACCGCTTCCGCGGCCTTCCCGATGCGCACGCCCTCACCATGCAGGGAATCGAAGCGTGCAAGAGCGCCGGCCTCCCCTTCCAGTTCCATACGACGGCGGTCGACTGGAACAGGGACGAGATATGCCGTATCACCGACTTCGCCCAGGAGATAGGTGCCATCGCCCACTACATCTTCTTCCTGATACCCGTCGGCCGAGGACTGTTCATCGAGGACACGGCGCTCCAGGTGAAGGAGAACGAGGCTCTTCTGCGTGAGATCATGGCCAAATCCGCCGAAGTTGAAATCGACGTGAAACCGACCTGCGCGCCGCAGTTCACAAGGGTGGCCGAGCAGATGGGGATCGAGACGCGGTTCACGCGCGGATGCCTTGCGGGGCTGACGTACTGCGTGATCGGATCGGAGGGCATCGTCAGGCCGTGCGCATACATGACCGAAGAGGCAGGCGATGTGCGCGAGCGCCCGTTCGATGAGATCTGGCGCGATTCCGAAGTGTTCCGAAAGCTGAGGACCGAAGCGTACTCGGGAGCATGCGGGACATGCGACTACCGCGGAGGCTGCGGGGGCTGCAGGGCCCGGGCCGCGTACTACCACGACGGAGACATCCTGGCCCAGGACGATTACTGCGCCCATAGCCTGGAATCGGGAGCCGACTGCGACAACTGACCGAATCGAAAGGAACCGCATGAAAACGATCCACCGCATAGCCGCTGCAGCCATGGCGGCCGCCCTTGCCGCAACATGCATCCTCGCAAGTTGCGGGCAAACAACCGGGAAACCCGCCGGAGAAACCGTTTCCGCAGACCGGGAATCATCGCAACCCGAAACCTTCACCTTCACGGACGACCTGGGCAACACCGTCACAGTCTCCGATCCGCAGCGCGTCGTGGCCTGCATGGGCAGCTTTGCCAACGCATGGGAGCTCGCAGGCGGAGCGCTCGTCGGCGCGTCCGATGACGCCTATGAATTCGACTCCTTCGCCATCTCTTCCGAAAACGTGACGAAAGTGGGTGACTTCACATCGGTGAACCTGGAGACGGTGCTGGCACTGGAACCCGATTTCGTCATCATGACATGCGGTACGGGAGGCCGGGGATCGAGCTCGAGCCAGGCTGACCTGAAACCCGCGCTTGATGCGGCAGGCATCCCCGTGGCCTACTTCAACGTCACCGACTTCGCAGACTACGCACGTATGATGGAAATCTTCTGCTCGATTACGCAGCGGGACGACCTGCTCGCCGAACACGTGACCGCCAAGCGCGACGCGATCGACAGGACCATCGCCGAAGCCGCCGCCCGACACGACAAACCCACCGCTCTGATCATGACGACCTACTCACGCGGCACAAGGGCACTCAGCTCCGATTCCATGGCGGGCGGAATGCTCAAGGAGCTCGGCGCGGTCAACCTCGCCGACGCCAACAGGGAGCTCATGGCGGAATTCAGCCTGGAATCGGTCATCGCCCTCAACCCCGATTACATTTTCGTGATCCCGATGGGCAACGACAGCAACGCCGCAGTCTCGAATCTCGAGCGTGAAACGGCGGCCGACCCCGCGTGGGGTTCGCTGCCCGCAGTCCGGAACGGAAGATACATAATCCTGGACCCCGACCTGTTCCTCTACAAGCCCAACGACCGCTGGAACGAGTCGTACAGCACCCTGTACGGCCACCTGTACGGCAACGGAGCCGAGCGATGACCCTGGGACCCGAACGGCTCCGCAACGCATCGACGCCCCTGCTCGCAGGGGCGCTCGCAATCGCGCTCGCAGCCGTATCCGCGGCAGCCATATGCACAGGTTCGACCTCGACCGGCCCTGCCGAAATCGCATTGTGGATATCCGAGGGGATGCCGGACGGGGCAACGGCCACGATCATCCTGAACATAAGGATTCCGCGCGTCGCGGCTGCGCTTCTCGCGGGGGCCGCCCTAGCCGCAGCGGGCGCTGTGATCCAGGCTGTCCTCGACAACCCCCTGGCAAGCCCCAACATCATCGGCATCAATTCCGGAGCAGGCCTTGCGGTGCTCCTTGCGGCATCGCTCCTGCCCCATGCTCCGTGGATGCCCCCGATCGCGGCATTCGCGGGCGCCCTCGTTGCAGCAGGTCTCGTGCTCGCCATTTCGGTTCACGCGGGAACATCGCGTTTAACCGTCATCCTTGCGGGCATAGCCATCACAACCGTGTTCGGCGCCGGAATGAATACGGTTCTGATCATCGATCCCGATGCATACGTCGGATCATCGGCCTTCCTTACGGGAGGCTTGTCGGGCGTTCTCTTGCAAGATCTTCTGTGGCCGTCGGCCTTCATCGCACTGGGGTGCATCTCCGCCGTGTTGCTGTCACCCATTCTGAACATCCTCTCCCTGGGAGACGATTCGGCGCGCAGCCTTGGCCTGAACACGACAGCGGTAAGACTGGGGCTTCTTGCAGTGGCATCCATGCTCGCAGGGGCAGCCGTGAGCTTCGCAGGACTGCTGGGCTTCGTAGGACTGGTCGTGCCGCACGCCGTGCGCATGGCGGCAGGATCCGACAACCGCCGGGTCGTTCCCCTTTCCATGCTCGCGGGAGCCGCAACCGTGGTCGCCTGCGATGCGCTCACCCGCTCGATGTTCGCCCCATACGAAGTGCCCGTAGGCATCTTCATGGCATTCATCGGCGGACCCTTCTTCATCTACCTCATCCTCAGGAACAGGAGGGGCGGCCTTGGCTGAACCGAAAACCGCACACAACGGCGTCGCACCCGCGCTGGAGCTCCGCTCGGTACGCTTCGGCTACCGCAAAGGCGAACCCATCATCGACGGAATCGACATATCATTAGAAGCGAAAACGGTCACGACGCTGATAGGTCCCAACGGGTGCGGAAAATCAACCGCCCTCAAACTGATGGCGGGAATGCTGCAGCCCGAATCAGGGGCCGCGATGATTCGCGGAGAAGATCTACGTTGGATTCCTTCGCGGGTCAGAGCGCGGCGAATCGCCTACCTCATGCAATCGCCCAGACCGCCCGCCATGACAGTGCGGCAGCTGGTGGAATGCGGACGCTTTCCGCACAGATCCGCCTCGGGCACGAATCGCGAACGGGACGAGGGGGCCATCGTGTCGGCCCTCGACGCAACCGATACAGCCATCCTGGCGAACAGGGACCTGACCAGCCTCTCGGGCGGACAACGCCAAAGGGCCTTCCTGGCCATGGCGCTTGCCCAGGAGACCGAAGTCCTGCTGCTCGACGAACCGACGACGTATCTCGATGTGGGAGCCTCGCACAGCATCATGGCGCTCATAAGGCGGCTGTGCGAATCCGAGGGGAAGACCGTGATCCAAGTGGTCCACGACCCGGACCTCGCGATGCGGTATTCGGATAACGTGGCCGTCATGGAGCACGGAAGGCTCATCTGCATGGGCGGCCCCGGATGCGCTGAAACGCTCAAGGCCGCAAGCGAGGCATTCGGGATAGCGATCAAACAGGCCCGTTGCGAAGAGGAGACGGTGTTCGCTGCATTCCCCGAGACGCACGGCCATCCGCAAAGGTGAAGCGCCCGTCCATGCAACAGACGTCCGCCCGTGGCATAATGGAGGGATTGCACCGGCCATCGACCGGCTACAGAAACCAACATCCGGGGCGGACCGATCGGAATTCGGGCGCTCCGGCGATCGGGGAGGTCACCATGATCAACACCTTCTGCAAGAAACCGCTTTGGGAGTGCACGAAAGCGCTCGCCGCGGTAGCCCAGGGCTCCGCTCCCGCCGACACCGTTATCAAGAATGCGCGCCTGATCAACGTCTGCACTGCCGAGATCCAGGAAGGGATCGATATCGCAATCGCTGAAGGGCGGATTGCCTATATCGGCGAAGCCGACCACTGCATCGGCGAAGACACCCTGGTCATCGACGCGGAGGGCGCCTATGTGGCCCCGGGTTTCCTCGATGGCCACATCCATGTCGAATCATCCATGATGGGTGTCGGCGAATACGCCCGCGCCGTCGTGCCCCACGGCACCGTGGGCATCTACATGGATCCGCATGAGATCTGCAACGTGCTGGGGCTCGAAGGCGTGAAGGTGATGGAAGAAGACGCCCGCCGCACGCCGCTCAAGACCATGATCACCACCCCCTCCTGCGTTCCCGCAGTTCCCGGATTCGAGGATACCGGCTCGTTCGTGGGGCCCGACGACATCGCTGAGACCATGAATTGGGACAGCGTCGTGGGTCTGGGCGAAATGATGAACTTCCCGGGAATCCTCGCAGGAACCGACCATGCGCACGGCGAAGTGGC